>DXDD01000103.1 GCA_019115665.1 Candidatus Eisenbergiella pullistercoris
GGTTCTGGCGCTTTTCTTTTTGCGCCTCTTTCATCCGTGCAGGGAATGCCGGAATATTCTTTTTCTTCAGAAATATCGTTTTCGTGGCCGATCGGCCGGGAATGTTGAAAGCCCCGGGAAATTATCCTAAAATCTAATCAGGTGAAGGAAGTGTCTGAAGCAGAGGGAGAAGGTAGACAATTATGAGGATAAATCCGGAGATCAGAAAAAACCCGTTCCGCCTTTCTTTTTTAAGCGTCGCCGTTATCTGCTGCGTCGCCCTGAGCATCGTCTTTTTCTATATCAGCCATGTCAACAACAGAGAAACGCAGGAGCGGTACACGCAGGAAAAAATGGAACTGATCCTGAACGATTTTGAAACGCAGCTGCGGATGATGGAGGATGTTTCCTTACGGATCGCGTCGAATTATGAATTTCATCCCTATTATTTTGAAGAAAATATTGCCAGAGAGCTGTCGATGCTGGAAACCTTTCAGCAGTACCGTTATTATACGGCTCTGACGGAGGAATATTTTCTGTATTACGGAGGAGACAGGATTTACCGCTCGGCAGGTTCCACGCTGGATCTGGAGCTTTTCATGCGGACGAAGACAGAGGACAGGGACGAATGGGGGCGCTTCCTGGAGGAACTGGAAACGATGCAGGAGCAGAAGGATTTTACCCGGGTCTACGGAGAGCTGAAGGTGCTGCCGGCGCTGGGGGACGTCTATGTCCTGATTCCGCTGCGGGTGCGGGAGACCGGAAGCAAAAAAACGGCGGTGCTGGGATTCGTGGTGAAGCCGGAGGCGCTTGAGGAGCGTTTTCAGCTGGTGAGCGGCGGCATGGAGGGCGGCATGGCGCTGTACGGAAAAGACGGGGAGGTCTTTTTTGCCGGGACGGAAGGGGAGCCGGAGCAGGGAGGACGGGATGGAATGACCGTGATTTCCGAAGACGGCCGCTACCGGCTCCGCTGTCCGGTGCAGAAGGAGAGGAGCATGCAGAGCAGCCTCTTTTTCCTGCAGATGGTGCTGGTCCTGGTGGATGTCTGTCTGGTCTTCGTGATCGCGAATATTTTTGCGGCAAAGGCCTACAGGCCCATACAGACGCTGACCGAAAAGTATTACGGGAAGGTTTCGCAGAAGAAGGAAAATCATGAAAACGCGCTGGACGAGCTTGGGTACATGATGGACAGCATGCTGCAGAAGAATCAGGAGGCGGCCGAACAGATCCGGAACAATCAGAAGCTCCTGCGCAATCAGCTTCTGCAGATGCTGCTGGACGGCTGCGCTTTCGTGGAGGTGCTTCCCTTTCTGGACAGGGTGGGGATCTGCCTGCCCGGGCCGGTTTACTGTGTGATCAGCCTTTCCTTTGAGAAGGAGGAAGGGGCGTCGAAGGAGTTTTTGAGCGATCTGCAGGAGGAGCTGGAGCAGCTTTCCGACGCGGCGGAAAAGGAATATATTTATGCCGTCTGCGGTTTTGAAAGGAAGCTTCTGAATGTGATCTGCAGCATGCCGGCGGAGGAGAGAAAGAACGCGCTGACGGAAATGGTGATCGCGGTGGCGGAAAGCTTCGCGTACAGGCCGCTCATCGGGATCGGAAATCCCTATCAGGCGCTGAGAAATCTGCCCGCCTCCTGGCTGGAAAGCATGGATGAGCTGCAGAACAGGAAAAAGGAGGCGGAGAAGGCGGAAAACCACGGCGCGGTCTATCAGTATCATGTGGAGGAGCTGCGGAGGATCACGGCCGTTCTGGAGAACGGGAATGAAAAAGAGGCGGAAAAGAGGCTGGCAGGCTTTGCCGGACAGCTCGGGCAGGAGCCGATGTCCATGCTGATGCGGCAGAACATCATGGCGGATTTCCTGGGGGAGATGCGGAAGCTGTATGAGAAATATCAGCTTGAGATATCCAGGAAAAACATCAGCTTTCTGATTTCGGCCAGGACCGCCCAGGATTTTGAACGGGCGGCGGAAAATATGATCCGGGAATTCTGCGAGGGATATGAGGCGGCGGTCAGCAGGGAGAGAGAGGAGGAATCCGACCGGATCTGCGAATATATCAACGCGCATTTTTCCGAATATGACATTTCCATCGAAAGCGTGGCGGAAAAGCTGCATACCAGCACGGACGCGGTACGCCAGGCCGTTCTGAAGCACACGGGGAAGCTGTACCGGGATTATCTGATCTATCTGCGGATCGAGTACGCCAAGGTGCTTCTGTGCCAGGAGGATATTTCGGTGGCGGATCTGTGCGGGAAGGTGGGATATGGAAACGTGTCCTATTTTATCAAGCTGTTTCGGGAGATCACGGGGGTGACTCCCGCAAAATACAGGAAACAGGCGAAAGGAGAGGCCGGAGCGCAGGCGCTCCGGAACGGTGACTGGGATGAAAAATCAGGAGAGAAAGCAGGCGAGACGGTATGACACGCCCTACCGGTGCAGGGAGCTGACGGCCGGGGTGTACAGCGGATATGCCGGGGACAGGCAGAAGAGGATCGAGGAGACCTTTGCCCACGAGAAGGAATTTTATCCGGAAAAAAGCAGATATCACATCTATTTCGGCGATATCCACGGACACAGCAGCCTTTCGGACGGCTCGCCGGATATCGACGCCTATTATAAGGACATCCGGGACAGAGAGAAGCTGGACTTCTGCGCGCTGACCGACCACGATCACGGGGGCGTGGGCCGCAGCGAGCTGTTCGGGGAGAAATGGGAGCTGACGAAGCAGAAGGCGGCGGAATATTACGAACCGGGGCGTTTTACCACGATCCTGGGATATGAAAGGGATTCCTACCCCTGGTACAACAACCTGGTCGTTTATTTCGCCGGCCACGACGGAGAGATGCTCCGGGGCGCGGTGGACGGGGAGATCACCAGAGAGGAGCTCCTGGCGGCGCTGCGCAGGGAGGACCTTCTCCTCGTGCCGCACGATACCTATAACCTGACGGCGGGAGCGGATCTGGGCACGATCCCGCCGGAGCTGTTCACGCCGTTAATCGAGATCTATTCCAGGGGGGACAGCGCGGAATACTTCGGCAATCCGTGCAATACGGAGGTGTTCCGCTGCGAGGGAGGCTTCTGGCAGGACGCTCTGAAAAGGGGGGCGAGGATGGGCTGCATCGCCGCGTCGGACGACCACTTCCGCGGGGTGAAGGATTTCCCCAATTACAGCGGCATCGATGTCTTTGCGGGAAAAACGGCTGTCCTGGCGGAGGAAAACACGCTGGAGGCTGTTTTTGGCGCGCTGAAGGCCAGGCGCTGCTATGGCTTTATGGACGGAAGGGTATGGATCGACTTTCGGATCAACGGCCATTATATGGGGGAGGAATTTACGGACAGCAAGGATCGTTCCCTGTATATCAAAGTGGAGGCGGACGCCCCGGTCAAAACCATCACGGTGGTAAAAAACTGCCGGAACTATATCGAAACCAGGCAGACCGAGCTGATGATCTTCGATTACCGGGCGGAGCAGGAAACGGATCATTATTATCTCCGGGTCGAACTGGCGGACGGACGCTTTGCCTGGACGAGCCCGATCTGGATCATGGCAGATAAGAAAAAATGACGAAAACTTTATGTAAAAAGCATGCAAATCCGGCAGAATGTTGTTTTTCTTCAGGAATGCGCTTTTCATGAGCGGAGAGGAAAAAGCATATTGTACAAAAATTACGGGATTGCCCGCGCGGGGAGCGCCCTCCTATAATGAGCGTGTGAAGCAGGAAAACAGGCGCCGCGACGGAAAAGAGAGGGGGCGGAAAGAAAACGGGCGGCGGAGGAACTGGAAAAGAGTACAGGGCAACCTGGAGAAAACAAAGGAGGGACCTGAAGGAATGAAGAAGAAAAAAGCGGGACGGATTCTGGCGCTGGCAATGGCGTTTTCAATGCTGCTTGCGGGGGCGTGCGGACAGGCTCCGGCGGAAATCCCGGAAGAAACGGCTGAAACGGCTCAGCAGAGCGGCGAAAGCACGGAGAGCGCGGCGGAGACGCAGCAGGAGACGCAGAGCGGCGGGGAAGCGGCAGCGGTTTCCGAATATCCGGACTACCTGAATCTGGAGAATACCTATCCTGTCATTAAGGAAGACGCGGAGCCCATCAAGCTGAAGGTGGCCATGACCATGCAGGACGCGTCCGGAGAGTGGGACGACCTGTGGCTGTCCAAATATCTGAAGGAAAAGTACAACATCGAACTGGAAATGGAGTATCTGTACTATTCGACCCTTCCCGAGAGAAAATCCCTGATGCTGAATTCGGGCGACCTGCCGGATATCATGATCAACTGGCAGTTCACCACGGATGAGCTTGTGAAATACGGACAGGAAGAAGGACTGCTCCTGGCGTGCGACGAGTATATGAATGAAACGCTGACGCCCGGCCTGACCCATTACTGGACCGACGAGGTGAGAAAGGCGTGCACCACGCCGGACGGCCATGTGTATTCTCTGCCGAACCTGAAGGACGGATCGGAGGAAAACGTGGGCTCCCTGTCAAGACTTTTCATCAATAAGGCGTGGCTGGATGAGCTGGGACTGGAAATGCCCCGTACGCTGGACGAATTCGTGGACGCCATGTATGCCATCAAGGAGGCTGATCCGGCGGGCGTGGGAAGCGAGAACCTGTATCCGCTGGGAGGCGGCATGACGACGGAAAATACCACCTGGTATCTGCTGAACGCCCTTGGCTACAACACGGCGTCAACCACGGTGAACGCGTCCGCCACACCCTGCATCCGCGACGGCGAAGTGGTGATCCCGGTCTACGACATGGACGTGTATCAGGAATATCTGAAGCTGATGAATCAGTTCTATCAGGACGGCATCATCAACAGCAACTTTTTCACCATTGAGACCACGGAAGTGAACGCGCAGATGAACGCCGGACAGACCGCGGTATACAACAACGCTCCCTTTGTATCCGGCATCACCACCTGGTCTGACTGGGCGGCCTGTTATCCGCTGACCAGCGACTGGCAGGAGGAGCCGGAAGCGGCGGATTCTCCCACCGTTACCGTGGGCGGCGTGGCCATCAGCGCCGATACGGAATATCCGGAGCTGTGCATGCGTTTCCTGGATATCTTCTATAACAATGAGCCGGACAGCTGCCGTCAGTTCTGGGGAGGCCCGGGGGATCCGCAGTATGATTACGGCTTCGTGACGGTGAAATGGGACGAGGAAGCGCAGGAAATGAGAATGGATGCGACTCAGTTCCCGGAGGGCTATGCGGAATGGGACTACATGGTGGAGTTCATGGCTGGAAATACCATGGATTTCGGAGCCGGCGGCCTGCGCGAGTCGATCGTGAAGCGCGCGGCGGACAACGGACATGAAATGGCGCCTCATCAGGAATATGACGTGACCATTCCGGACCATCACTGGCGCGCCAGCATGGCGGAAAACGTGGTGCCTTACGTGAAGGCGACCTTCCCCACCATTTACTATGTGGATGCGGAAACCTCTCAGAGACTCACGGATCTGCTTACGGTGATCCAGCCTTACGTGGAGGAGCAGACCGCGCTGTTCATTTCCGGAGGCCGTCCTCTTTCCGAAACCGCTGATTTCGTGGAGGAGCTTGAGGGAATGGGAATGGAGGAGCTGCTGACGATCTATAAAGACATCTATTCCGCTTACAACAATCAGTAAGAACTGTCGTCTGTTTACCGTGCGGAAACGCTTTTCGCACGGTAAACTTTTTTCAGGATGGGAAAGGCCCGGCCACGGGCCTTTTCTGAAAGGGAGATCCGGATGAAAGGGATAAAAAGAAAATTCCTGCGAAGCTGGCAGATGTATGTGCTTCTGCTGCCGGCTGTGATCTATGTGTTTATTTTCAACTACATGCCCCTGTACGGCGTGCAGATCGCATTCCGTGACTACAGCACCAGAGCGGGGATCTGGGGAAGCGAATGGGTGGGGCTGGAATATTTCAGAAAATTTGTCGAATTTCCCAACTTCTGGCTGCTGATCAAAAATACGCTGGAGATCGGGCTTTATTCCATCGCGACCTTTCCCTGTTCCGTCATCTTTGCGCTGATGCTGAACGAGGTGAGGAACGCAAAGTTCAAAAAAACGGTGCAGATGATCAGCTATATCCCGCATTTCCTGTCAACAGTGGTGATCTGCTCCATGCTCACGCTGTTTCTGAACGAAAGGACGGGCGTGTTCAATGAGATCATTGAGGTATTCGGCGGGACCAGACAGGAATTTCTGACCGTGCCGCGTTACTTTGCGGACATCTATGTATGGTCCGGCGTCTGGCAGGGGCTTGGCTGGGGAGCCATCATCTATATGGCGGCGCTGTCCGGCGTTCCGCAGGATCTGATCGACGCGGCGAAGGTGGACGGGGCCACCAGACTGCAGATCATCTGGCATGTGAACATCCCCAGCATCCTTCCCACCATCGTGATCATGCTGATCTTTTCCTGCGGCGGCGTTCTGGGGGTCGGCTTTGAAAAGGTGTATCTGATGCAGAATTCCCTGAACCTTTCCGCTTCCCAGGTGATCTCCACCTATGTGTATGAGATCGGTATCCGGGGCGGGCAGTTCAGCTATTCCTCCGCCATCGGCCTGTTCAACAACATCGTGAACGTGGTGATCCTGGGGATCGTGAACGCCTTTGCCAAGAAGGCGAGCGGAACGGGCATCTGGTAAAAAATTGTTTTTCGGAAACAGGAAAGGAAGGCAGAATGAAAGGGATCCATTCAGATAAGGCCTTTACGGTCATAAACTATACGCTGCTTGTCATCATCACGCTGATCATTCTCTATCCGCTGTATTTTACGGTGATCGCCTCCATTTCAGAGCCCTACGACGTGGTTTCTGGAAATGTGGTGCTCTGGCCGAAGGGCTTTACCCTGGACAGCTACAGACAGATCTTTCAGAACGAGGAGATCTGGGTGGGCTTTCGCAACAGCGTCGCCTACACGGTATTCGGAACGCTGATGAGCCTGGTGCTGACCATTCCCGCGGCCTACGCCCTGAGCAAAAAGAATCTGTGGGGCAGGGGGCTCATCACCACCTATTTTGTGATCATCATGTATTTTTCCGGCGGACTGCTTCCCACCTACCTGGTGGTGCGGGATCTGGGGCTTTTGAATCAGCCGTACACCCTGATCATAATAGGAAGCTTTTCCGTATACAACATGGTGGTGGCCCGGACCTATTATCAGTCCTCCATTCCGGAAAGCCTGTATGAGGCCGCGGAGATCGACGGCTGCTCCGGGTTCGGACAGTTTTTCCGGATCGCGGTACCCCTGTCCAAGCCCATCATCGCCGTGATCGCGCTGTATTACGCGGTGGGCCGGTGGAATGATTTTTATAATTCCCTGGTATATATCACCAATTCCGATTACTATTCCCTGCAGCAGGTGCTCCGCAACATCCTTCTGGAAAGCCAGAACGCCCTTGCGGCCATCGACGGCAATACCATGTCCTCGGAGGAAATGGTGTATTTCATGCGGCGCGCCTATATGGCGGAGGCGATGAAGTACGCGATCATCTTCGTTTCCTCGCTGCCCATGCTCCTGATCTATCCGCTGGTGCAGAAGCATTTTGTCAAGGGCGTCATGATCGGATCGGTGAAGGGCTGAATGCGTATGTACAGAGGATTGCTGTTTGACCTGGACGGGGTCCTTGTGGATACCGCCAAATATCATTATCTCGCCTGGAGGGAGATCGCCGGACGTCTTGGGATCGTTTTTACGCCTAAGGACAACGAACGGCTGAAGGGCGTGAGCCGGATGCGTTCCCTTGAGATCCTTCTGGAGATCGGGGGAAGGAAGCTTGACAGAGAAGCAAAAGAACAGTACTGTGAAGAAAAAAACAGGATCTACCTGAACCATATCCGAAGGCTGGAAAGGAACGCCCTCCTGCCCGGCGTCCGGGAATTCCTGCGGGACGCCCGGAAAAAGGGGTATCTGCTGGCGGTGGGATCGGCGAGCAGGAACGCTTCGCTGATCTTTGACAGACTGGAGCTGAACGCCTGCTTTGACGCCGTGATCGACGGAAACGCGGTATCGAAGGCCAAGCCGGACCCGGAGGTGTTTAGAAAGGGGGCGCAGGCCCTGGGCCTGAAGCCCCGGGAGTGCCTCGTGTTTGAAGACGCCCCGGCGGGCATAGAGGCCGCCCACGCGGGAGGCATGAGGGCTGTGGGGATCGGAAGCCGGGAAGCGCTTCCGGAGGCGGACGGCATCCTCGCCGGCTTTGCCGGAGTGAAGATCGAAGAGGTGGAGGTCATGCTTACGGGTTTTGGAGGCGCGGCAGGGAACCCGGTTGGGAGCGCGGTTGGGTTTCCTTCCGGGGAAGGCAGTCCAGTGGGGCAGTGAACACGGCAGGGAGCGCGGCTGAGAGCGGACCGCGGTGGGGCGGAGGACGGTGAAGGAGGTCGGGAGATCCGGGCGCCCTCAGGAGTGACCGGCTGACGCCGCGGAAGGGGAAACAGAACGGGAGGGAAGGAAAGAAATGAAAGCAGTTTATCAGGGAATCGCGGACGAAATGCTTCGTCTTGTGGAAGAAAAGCAGCTGAAGGACCGAAGCCTGTGGAAGCTTGCGGCAAAGCAGTTCGCAGGGCCTGCGGATGACGCCGATCATGGCTGGCGCGGCGAATACTGGGGGAAGCTCATGCGGGGAGCCTGCATGACCTGGCAGTATACCGGGGATCAGGAGCTTTATGACATTCTGACAGAAACGGTCAGGGAGCTTCTTTCCTTTCAGGAAGCGGACGGCCGGATCTCCACCTACAGCCGGAAGGAGGAATTTACCGGCTGGGACCTGTGGTGCCGCAAATATGTGCTCCTGGGGCTGATTCATTTTTATGAGATCTGTACGGACGAAGCCTTCCGGCAGCAGGTCCTGGAGGCGGCGGGGCGGCATCTGGACTATGTGATCAGCCGGATCGGAGAAGGAGAGGGAAAGAAGAAGATCACCCTGGCCTCCGACCACTGGCTGGGGATCAATTCCAGCTCCATTCTGGAGCCGGTGGTGCGGCTGTATCTGCGCAAGCCGGAGAAGCGGTATCTGGAATTCGCGGATTACATCGTGGAAACCGGCGGTGCGGAGGGCTTCCATATCTTTGAAGCCGCGTATGAGGGCCGCCTCTGCCCGTATCAGTATCCGGTGACAAAGGCCTATGAGCTGATGTCCTGCTTTGAGGGGCTGCTTTTTTACGCGCAGGTGAAGAACAGTGAAAAATGGAGGCAGGCGGTGATCCGTTTCGCGGACCGCCTGCTGGAGACGGAGGCCACCGTTGCGGGAGGCTCCGGGTGTGAGCACGAGCTTTTCAATCATTCCTCCCTGATGCAGAGCGGGACAAAGTATGACGGGCTGATGCTGGAAACCTGTGTGACGGTCACCTGGATGAAGCTGATGGAACGGGTATACCGCCTGACAGGAGAACTGAAGTATCTGGAGGAGGCGGAACGCTCCGCCTTCAACGCCCTGTACGGAGCGGTGAATACCAAAGGGGCCGTCTGCGGGCCGGAGGCTGCCTTTGACGAGCCCTATTACCGGGAGGTCTACGACCGGGCGGTGAGGAGCAGCGGGCCGCAGATGTTTGACAGCTACAGCCCCCTTCGGGCGGGGATCCGGGGCCGCGCGGTGGGAGGCTTTAAGAGCATGGAAGAAAATACCGCCTACTGCGGCTGCTGCATTGCCATAGCAGCTGCAGGCTGTGCGCTCGTCCCGCTCATGGCGGCGTGGGACAGGGCGGAAGGGATCGAGATCGGAATCCTGCTTCCGGGCAAGATCCGGACAGAGGTGCAGGGCGTTCCCGTGGAGCTGTCCGTAAAGACGGCTTACCCGCTGCCGGGAGAGACCATGATCCTTGTGCAGACGCAGGAGGAGCGGGAATGGGAGCTTCGTATCCGGATCCCGTCCTTTGCGGAAGCAGGGACGGTGCGGGTCGAGGCTGGAAGGCGGGAGAGCGGCGAAGAAGCGGTTCTTCCGGGAAGCTTCCTGGTTCTGAAGCGCCGGTGGAGAAACGGAGATGCCGTTCGTCTCTCCCTGAGCTGGGGGCTTCGTTACGTTCGCGGGATGGAGAATCCGGAGGATGAGGAAAGCGCCCGCCAGACCGCTGCGCTGTACGGCCCGCTGACGCTGGCCAGGGACAGGCGGCTGGAAGAAAAGCGGGCAGAAGGCGGAGACGCGGAGAAAACCGTTTTTGTAAGAACTTCCGCGGAGGCGGAGATCCCGTGCCAGTGCTGTCTGGACGTGACGCTGGGAGAAAAGACATTTCCGATGATCGATTACGCTTCCGCGGGAAAAACCTGGCGGAGAGATTCGCAGATGGAAGTGTGGATAAGAGATTAAGGAAAACAAAATGCCGGATAGGGGGATCCTGCCGGCATTGTACGGTTGAAAATCAAAAAGACCGTTTTTAGACCGTACAAAAATGGCTTTATTACGGTCATATTGACGAAAAATGCAGTTTCTATCCGTACAAAAATACGTCCTATACGGTCAGAAACTCAGAAATTCCGTCTGTAACCGTACAAAATAGCTCCTGAATACGGGCGAAAACGCAGAAAATCAGATTATAACCGTATTGGGCACCGGAATTGTACGGTTAAAAACCCGGAAATCCCGGCCATAACCGTACTTTATCCATTTTTGTACGGATCGGAAGAGGCGAATTGCTGTTTTTAACCATACAACAGGCTTTGGCGCTCCGGAAAGGGCGTTTTTCGGACGGAAATACGGCACAAAAAAGCACGGAACAAGAAACATGATACAAAAAGCACGGCACAAAAAACCCCCGGCGCTCCCATATAATTACGGAGCGCCGGGGATTTTTTGTGGGCGAATATGGGCATATCCGCGTCCGGCAAACGACTGCCGTGCCTGAAGAAACGGCCTGCCGGGCTGCCGGACAAGCCCCGTCCGGCAGCGCCAGTCCGGCAACGCCCGTCCGGCAGCGCCCCAGCGGTCACTGTGACCCTCCGCAGCGCCTCTTCGGCAGCCCCCAGCGGTCACTGCGTCCCTTCGGCAGCCCCCTGGGCTGCCTGCTGGGTTTGCTGCATCGCATAGGCGTTCTGCAGGGCGGCGATCTGCTGGTTCAGGGTGTCGATCTCCTGCTGGGCCTGAGCGGCGGCAGCCTGCGCCGCCTGGCGGGTGGCTTCGTCCGCTGCGGAGGCCTGCTGCTGCTGGGCCGCCGCCAGGGCTGCCTGGGCGTTCTGAAGCGCCGCCTGCCAGGCTGCGATCTGCGCGTCGTAGTTGTTCAGCAGATTGCGGGCATCGATTTCCTGCTGCTGCAGTTCGATCACGGCATTGGCGTTCGGGTCGGCAAAGAATTCCGCGGTATGCGGGCATTCGTTGGCGGCCTGGGTGACGTTTCCGGACAGGGTCGCGTCGTTAGACGGAGTCAGCTCAAGCGTGCCGGGCACCTTGAACGGACACAGATCCGTAGCCTTTGTGCCGGAGTATTGGCAGACAAAGCCCTGATAATGCACGTCGCAGGTGGTGGTGGGAACCGTTCCCTGGGCGAAATACTCGGTCTTTGTTTCCGTGCAGAGCCCCGCGATGGGAAGCTTGCCGGACTTGGCGCATACCGTGGCGGTCACGATGTCGCCGGGCACCTCAAAGGCCTTGTTTTCCAGATTTTCATGGATCCGGCTCATGACTGCGCGCCAGAGCGTCTTCGCAAGGTTGCGTTCCCCGTTTCCGCCGGCCAGCTTGGCGTTGTTGTCATAGCCGGTCCAGGTGGTGCAGGTATAGTAAGGAGTATATCCCGAGAACCAGACGTCGTTGTAGTCTGAGGTGGTTCCGGTCTTTCCGGCGATGGACATGCCGCCGAAGTTGACGGACGTTCCGGTACCGGTGGTCACCACGTCCACCATGGCGTCCGTCAGCAGGAAGGCGGTGCTTTCCTTGATGACCTGACGGGAAGGCGGCTGGGTATTGTCCAGGATCACGTTGCCGTCATGGTCCACCACCTTGGTGTAGAGCGTGGGCTCGATATAGGTTCCGCCGTTGGCGATGGCGGCGTAGGCGGCGTTCAGCTCCAGGTTGGTCACGCCGTGGGTGATGCCGCCGAGGGCCAGGGGCTGCGCCACGTCCGAATAGATCTTTCCGCCGATCTCTTCTCCGTCCGTCAGGGTGGTGAAGCCGAAATTCAGCAGATAATCATAGCCTGTCCTGGGACCGATGAAGGTCAGCGTCTTGACCGCTATGATGTTCAGGGAATCGGCGATTCCTTCCCGCAGGGAGCAGATGCCCCGGTAGCCGGAGCTGTACCAGTTGGAAACCGGACGGCCGCTGTCATAATTAAAGGGAGAGTCCACAAACACGTCCGCCAGCGTCAGTCCCGCGCTGTCCAGAGCGGGCGCATAGGTGGAGACGATCTTGAACGTGGAGCCGGGCTGCCTCGGGGAAGAGGTGGCGCGGTTCAGCGTCCGGTTGGCCTCCTTCGCGCCGCGTCCGCCCACGATGGCGACCACGTAGCCGGTGGACTGATCCTCGATGGTCATGGAGATCTGCGGCTGAGGCGTCATGGAAATATTTTCCGCGATCACCTCTCCGCCGCTCTGCAGCAGGTAGGATTTATACGCCTCGATCGTGGCGTTCGCCTCGTCCTGTGAGGAGAACAGAAGCGGATACCTGCTGGTATTGCCGTTTTCCTCCATCCAGGTCTGCAGCATTTCCTTGCTGAAATTCTCGGTTTCCCCGTTTTCCCGCTCGATGGTCAGCTGATAATCCAGATACCAGGTGGTTCCGGAAGGATAATTTTCCTCATTGGAGCAGACCTCGTCCGCGATGGCCTGAATCGTGGGATCCTGGGTGGTATAGATCTTCAGACCGCCCGTATAGAGCAGGGAATAGGCCTGCGTCTCCGAATAGCCCGCCGCCTGCAGATCCTCCATCACCTCTTCGGTTACGGCGTCCACAAAATAGGAATTCACCTGCGCATCGCCGGTCTCCTCATTTACAGTCTGGATGCGGGAATATACGTCGTCGGCCATCGCCTCGTCGTACTGGCTCTGGCTGATATAGCCCTGCTCCAGCATTTTTTCCAGCACGTCCTGCCGTCTGTCGGCATTGTCCTCTGGATGGGAGATGGGATTGTAGCGGGAGGGATTCTGCGTGATGGCTGCGATGACCGCGCATTCGGAAAGATTCAGATCCCAGACGCTTTTTCCGAAATAACGCCGGGAAGCGGCCTGCACGCCAAGAGTATTCTGCCCCAGATTGATGGTGTTCATGTAATTTTCCAGGATCTCGTCCTTGTCCATCTCCTGCTCCAGCCTGACGGCCAGGTACTGCTCCTGGATCTTGCGCTTGAGCTTATACGCGAAGCCGCGCTCGCTCTCGCTTGTCCACGTGGTCAGCACGTTGTTCTTGATGAGCTGCTGGGTGATGGTGCTCGCGCCCTCGGAAAATTCTCCGGTGGTGAATCCCACATAGGCCGCGCGCAGGATGCCCCGCAGGTCGATGCCGTTATGCTCGTAAAATCGTTCGTCCTCGATGGCCACAAAAGCGTGTGCCAGATCCTCCGGGATGTCCTCCATGCTGACCGGGACCCGGTTGGAGCCCTCCGCGTCCAGCTTGGCGGTCTGGTTTCCCTCCGCGTCATAGATGAAGGTGGAAAAGCCGGAAGGGGATACGTCGATGTTGGTCATATCCGGCACCGATGAAAGGATGCCCTTTACAAAGCCCAGCCCGCCGCAGATGCCGAGCACGCCGACGGCGAGGATGAGACACAGAAACACCTTAAAAATACTAAGAGCAAGCCGGTTGCCCCACTTTTTTGATTTGGAACGCAGTGCCTTTTTCTTCCTGGCGGCACCTCTTTTGCTGTAGTTCATGAAACTGCCTCCTTTAAGCTGAAAGCTTGCCCAAAAGGGCATTGTCTAACTGATTATAGCAAAGATGCCCCGGTAAATAAAGGATTTTAGTGAATTATTAAGAATTGTTCACAATTCATTTCCGTTTTATGCCCGCCTGTGGTAAGATGGAACTGCCGGAAAAAACGGCAGGATATGGAGGGACACATGGATAGAAAAGAAAGCTTCCCGCCCTGGCGCTGCGTGCTGGAGGGCGGATGCGGCGAGCTCGTGGAAAAAAAATCCCGTTTTCTCGCTACGGTTCAGCCCGTGGAAAACGAGGAGGAGGCTTCCGCCTTTATAGAAGAAATGAAGAAAAAATACTGGGACGCTTCCCATAACTGTTCCGCCTTTGTCATCGGGCGCAGGGCGGAGCTGACCCGCTGCAGCGACGACGGAGAGCCTTCCGGCACGGCAGGCCGGCCCATGCTCGAGGTGCTCCTGAAGGAAGGGATCTGCAACACGGCCGTGGTGGTGACCCGTTATTTCGGCGGCACGCTTCTGGGAACGGGCGGCCTGGTGCGCGCCTACGGCGCGGCGGTGAAGGAAGGGCTGAAAAACTGCGAGGTAGCCACCATGCGTTACGGCACAAGGCTGCAGGTGAAGGCGGACTATCCGGACGTGGGAAGGATCCAGCATCTGGCGGCCAGAGAGGGCATCGTTCAGGAGAGCGCCGAATACGGAGCGGATGTGCGTTTTGTATTCGCGGCTTTGGCGGAAAACGAAGAGCGGGTCATAAAAAGCCTGACCGAGGCCACGGACGCCCGGGCCAGGATCGAGGTGCTGTCCCGCGGGTATTATGCTGACAGAGACTGACGGACGCCCGGATCCTTTGAGAAACAGGCTGACGGACGCGTTATCATTTGAAAAAAACGGAGGTAAGGATGAAACTGATATCATGGAACGTAAACGGGCTTCGCGCCTGTATGGGAAAGGGCTTTGCGGATTTTTTCCGGGAGGCGGACGCGGATCTTTTCTGCATCCAGGAAAGCAAGCTGCAGGCAGGCCAGATCGCGCTGGAGCTGCCCGGCTATCATCAGTACTGGAATTACGCGGAGAAAAAGGGCTATTCCGGAACCGCCGTTTTTTCCCGCAGGGAGCCGCTTGGCGTTTCCTATGGAATCGGGCAGGAGGAGCATGACAGAGAAGGAAGGGTGATCACTCTGGAGTTTGCGGACTTTTATCTGGTCACGGTCTATACGCCCAATTCCCAGGACGGTCTGGCCAGGCTGGATTACCGGATGGAGTGGGAGGACGCTTTTCTTTCCTATTTAAAAGGCCTGGAAGTAAAGAAGCCGGTCGTCTTCTGCGGCGATCTGAACGTGGCTCATCAGGAGATCGATCTGAAAA
>DXDD01000104.1 GCA_019115665.1 Candidatus Eisenbergiella pullistercoris
GCGCATGCTGAGCAGACCTACTGGCAGTATATGCGTGAGATTTTTAAACAGATCATACGCCATAATATATGTAAGGCGAATCGGATCCAGAATAATCAGTATGTAATCGATGACGATCAATATAGAGAACGTTTTTGGCAGCTTGATCCTGTCAGAATTCTGGAAATACAGAATATATGCAGTAGAGGAGAGGCAGAAGGCTTTATATGGGTCCTTTGTACCTGTATATTTTTTGTTGCTGAATATAATTTCAGGCTGGTGATATAAAAAAACAGTGCTGTAATCTGAAAAAATGGAAGAGAATACCGGAAAGCTGTCCCGGCCTTCGGCCTGTCAGCCTTCCGGTATTTTTGTATCGGAAAATAAAGACTTCCCACACAGCCCCCTCTCTATAGAAAACTGCCATAAAAATAGAAATCCCCTGTAATTCCCGCCGGAAAAACCGTAGTATACAGATGAGGGGAGGTGGCGGACATGGAGGACGGCCAGATCATTCAGCTTTTTTTCGAGCGTTCGGAGCGTGCGATCCGGGAGCTGGAGCGAAAATACGGCGGACTTTGCAGAAGCATTGCCGGAAAAATCCTGAACGACAGAGAGGATGCAGAGGAATGCGTGAACGACGCGCTTCTGGCGGTCTGGAACGCGATTCCGCCCAACCGGCCGGACATGCTCCAGCCCTATCTCTGCCGGATCGTGAGGAATCTGTCCCTGAAAAAATACCATTCCAATACCGCGCAGAAAAGAAACCGGCAGTACGATGTGATCCTGGAGGAGCTTTCGGACTGCCTGGACAGCGGAAGGAGCGTGGAGGAAGAGATCCTGGCAAGGGAGCTGGCGGAGGAGCTGAACGCATTTCTGAAAGCGCTGGACAGCCGGGACCGGATCCTGTTCGTGCAGAGATACTGGTACTGCCTTTCCATCCCGGAAATCGCAGAAAATTTGCGCATGACCCGGAATGCGGTCAGAGTGCGGCTGCACCGGCTCCGGGAAAGACTGAAGCAATATCTGGATCAGAAGGAAGCATATGGAAGGGAATCCGAAAAAAACGGAACGCCCGCAGAATGCCGGAAAAGGCGGCAGGAAAGGAGAGCGGATGAACATCAGGGAACTGGAAGCGGCGGTCAGCTCCATTGAGGACAGCTACATTCTGGAAGCGGGAGAGACGATCGGACTGCAGGAGCGGACGGCGCGGAAGCTTCCGCACAGGCTGTCGCTTCGGCTTCTGCACGGACTGCCGTTTCGTTTTCCGCGCAGGCTGCCGCTTCGGCTTCCATGCGGGCGGCCTTCCCGTTTTTCGCCAGGATTCACAGGCGGCATAGGGAGAAAAGCACGCATCGCTGCGGCCTGTCTGGCGGGAGCGCTCTTTCTTTCCTTGTTTTCCCTGCCCGCCGCTGTGGCGGCGGGCAGCATACCGGCCTACGACCTTCTGCATTCCCTTTTTCCGGAGACTGCAGAGCGCCTCACGCCGGTTCAGCTTTCCTGTGAGGACAACGGGATCCGGATGGAGACGGAGGCGGTGTATGTTTGCGGGGATACGGCGGAAATCTATCTTTCCCTGCAGGATCTGACCGGATCGAGGATCGATGAAACGACGGATCTGTTTGACAGCTATTCCATCCGGCTTTCCGGTAGCGGCTCCGGCATCGGAACCTGCTCCCGGATCGCCTTCGATCCGGAAAGCGGAAAAGTATTTTTTCTCGTTCAGATTCAGCGGACGGACGGAAAAGAGATCGAAGGTCGGAAGGTGGATTTTCGTGTGTCCGGCTTCCTGACCGGGAAGCAGCAGATCGAAGCGGAGCTGACGCAGATCACGCCGGAGCGCCTGGAAGAGAAAACCCGCCTGCAAAGGGAAGCGGCTTCCCGGGGAAGCGGCGGAATGGATCTGGAAAAGGTGGATGAGGAAAGCCGCCTTGGCTTTCTTGTACCGGATGCAGAGCAGACCTTTTCTCCCGCAGAGGGCGTAACGGTCACCGCATACGGCTGGGTGGACGGCAGGCTTCGCGTCCAGGTGCATTATGCGGATATTCTGAATACAGATAATCACGGCCGCGTCTTTCTGAAGGACGGAGACGGCAATCTGATTTCCGATTTCGGAAGCGCCGCCTTCTGGGATGAAGAGCGCTCCGGAAGCTATCAGGAATATTTCTTTGACGTGGGGCCGGACCAGTTCACGGAGGAATGGTCCGTATGGGGAGATTTTACGACCTGTACCTCTCTGCCGGAAGGAGACTGGAGAGTATCCTTTCCTGCGGCAGACCGCGGCGGGGCCGCAGCCTTCCGGTAACGTTACTTTTCATGGGACGGGGCTGATATGGGAAAAGGGATCAACTGCAGTATTTCTCAACCCCATGAAAAGCGACCCGGCAGTACTGTTCAGACAGGTCTGCGCATTTACTGCGCAGACCGTACGAAAACGTACAGGAAGGAAGCATCCGGCCCATCGCTGCACGAGGAAGCGAGTGCTGCGATGGGCCGGATGCCGTTACTGCTCTGCCGAAGGCTGAACAGTAACACCCGGCAACTTTATTCCGACAGCTTTTTCAATTAACTCTTGCACCCTTTCCGGCCCTGCGGTATATTTATCTTATCCATTCCCGATCCTGGCAGCATTTCTCTGCTGCGAGGACAGGATCTGAAGCGGACGGCAGTCTCTAACCGTCCCATCTTTAGAAGATGCCATGAAAAAGGCATCCGTATACGGCGTTCGCCGGGGCATATTTCGCCCGTTCAGATTCACAGTTCAGAAAAAAGAAGGAGGAAGGCACATGGGAGAGAAAAACGACGCTTTCTGTACCTTTATGGAGAAGGAAGATGTTTTTGCCGACTTCATAAACGGCACGGTATTTGGCGGGAGAAGGGAGGTTGCGCCGGAGGAGCTGGAAACTGTCCCCGGCATCTATCATGCGAAAAAGAAGAACGGATAACTTCTCGGAATCTCAATGAATGAGATCCCAACTGAAAATTGACAACTGAATATCGTGCAGGAAGCGAAGTTTGAGAAAAATGGACATAAACATTGGACATAGCAGGTACTATGCCTTGAAAAATCTTATGGAGTCGTTTAAGATATCCTTATTAGGCGGCTAATCCTAATAATGATTTTTGAAATGCCTCGACAGATGGCATTTCCCAGGCATCAAGGTGTTGGAGCATCATGATGCCGTAGAGGCGGCAGTACCACATCTTCGTAGAGCGGTGCCTGCCGTCTTCTAATTTATAGTCCTCTTTCTCACGCTTGTTGGAGCGTTCCACGGAAGTCCTTCTGGCGTATTCCTTTTTCCAGGCTTTTGAGTCTCTTGGCGGTATGTTAAACAACCTTGGATTATCATCGGTAAAAATGTGTACGGTCCTGCCATATTTCGCCGGTGAACAGGGATGTTCACAGAAGCAGCCCCTTTTTCGGTCGGCTTTTGGACACCGGTATTTCGCCCGGTGTTTGGCAGCCTCATATCCATCTTTGTGCATACGTAAGCCCAGCCTGCAGATCGGGACACCATCCCCGCCAATCGTGAAATCATCTTTATAAGTGAAGTGCCCGGTATGGCCGGGATTCAGGTCGATAAAAGGCGTGATCTTCTCCCGTCTGCAGTATTCGTAGACAGCATAGGCATCGTGGGCAGAATCCAGAAGGAGTTTCTCAATCCGGAATTGGGGAAGATATGCTTTCATCGTAAAAAAAGAATGGAGAAAAGAAAGCATGTCATGCCGGGAGGCCCGTTCCAAAAGCGGAAATACGGGAAGGTCGCTGCAGGAATCGGAAGCCACATACATGTAGAGGTGGTAACCGAAGAAATAACATTCCCGATGGGAGTCCCATCCCCAGTTGCAGTCCGGCTGGGAATAATGGCGTTTACAGCTGCAGGAAGAGCAGCCTTTCTGCCTGCACCTGCAGATCCGTTTTTTTCGCTGCCGGGCGGCAGTGCGGACAGGGGTACCGTCACCGGCAAGAGCCAGATGCTGCGGATCGATCAGTCCCTCACGGATGGAACGGTCCAGGAACTGCTGGTGATAGAGACGGAAAATAAGAAAAAAGGGATTCTCCGGTTTCAGATGCCAGCGTTCCAGCAGGGGGAGAAGCCTGGAAGCAACGCTGGAGGAATCACAGGGGGTCTTATCGCCTTTCTTTTTCCCTTTGGGCGGTTTTATTTTAGGGAAACGGTCTTTGGGAGAAAGGTTGTCGCTGTCGCCCTGCCAGATGCGGGAAAAGAAATCATAAAAGGTACCGACACCGGGAGTGTCCCCGAAAGGGAAACCGCTGAGGATGGCATAAAGGGGAGTTTCCCGGAGCATGCGGCACCAGAGGGTGATGGAAGTCACTTTGAGTTTTAAAGCGAGCAGATAAGAACGCAGCATACAGGAAGGGAGTCTTGGTTCAGGGCCCAAAACAGAGTAGCATTCCTGCATAACGGAATCGGTCAGGGAAAGATCGAGATACCAGAACTGCACGATATAGTCCCATGTGTCTTTAGAAAGCACAAATGGGTCAGGGTAAAATTTGAGGAATTCGGATACGAAAGTATCCTGATAGGTGGCATGGCCGCCGGGGTTAAAAGGTAACAAAAAAATCGCCTCCAGTCGATTGAAATAAAATATAATCAATCGGCTTCGCCGCAAATTTTGAGCGATTTGTCAAGTGCTTTGAGGCAAAAAGTGGGTGATTTTTTTAAGATAGAGTCTGAAAGCCTTATAAAATCAAGGCTAAGGATTCCGAGAAGTTATAACGGCAGAAAAGGAGGAACACGGGGAAGATATCGGGATGTGGCGAAGAAGCGGTTTCGGGAAGGAACCTGCTGCGTGCTTACGGTCGAGAATCAAAGTGAACTGCATTATGCCATGCCGGCCAGATGCATGGAGTATGATGCTCTGGAATATGCCGGCCAGTTACGGAAAAGACGGATCCGTCACAAAAGAGAGAAGGACCTGAAGGGAAGCGCGCAGTTCCTCTCCGGACTGACGCCGGAGGAAAAGCTGGATCCGGTTGTGACGCTGGTGTTTTACCATGGTAAGAAAAAGTGGGAAGCCAGCCGCGACCTGCATGGAATGTTAAATTTTGAAGGAGAAAACGAAATGTTCCGGAAGTACACGGCAAACTACCGGATGAATCTGTATACGCTGGAGGATCTGAAGGAGGAACATTTTACGACCGGGCTTCGGGATGTGATCGCCATGATGAAGCGCTCAGAGGATAAGGAAGCCATGAAGGCCTACTGCAGGGAGAATGAGAATCGCTTTCAGGAAATGGAAGAAGAAACCTACGATGTGATCAGCGTAATGATCAATCATAAAAAGATGGATGAATATAAAGAGAAAAACCGGACGGAAGGAGGAAAGGTCAACATGTGCAGGGCGTTTGATGAAATGATGGCAGACAGTAAGCGCGATGGGATACGGATCGGCGAAAAGAGAGGCGAAAAAAGAGGAGAAAAAAATGGAGAGCGGAAGTTCGCCGCACTGGCGGGAAGGCTGATGAAGGATTCCAGAACAGCGGATCTGGAGCGGGCGGTGAACAGCGAGACGTTTCGCAGGAAGCTTCACCGGGAGTACGGGATGGGCTGAGAAGCGCCGGATCCTGCAGAGGGGATTCCCTTCTGCAGGACCCGGCTTTTCCGCCTGGGCTTATCCATACGCTTCCAGCTCCGCTGGCCCGTTCAGGGTCTCCCTGCGGATCGTCAGAGACAGGTCCGGATCGGCGGATACGGCCCAGCGCACCAGGCGGATGCGTCCGCCTTCGATTTCCAGAGCCGTGATGCACTGGGGATGGACGCAGCTTCCGTCGTTGAAATAGGGGCAGTCCCCGGGCCGGGCGAAGACGGGCCGGTGGGTATGGCCCGCGATGAGGATCCGTCCGGTGGATGCGGCGTAGGAGCAGAGTTGCTTTTCGATTTTTTCCATAAGTCTCCGGGAGCGTCCCGCGCCCGTGGGAGCGGTAAAGCCGATGGTTTCCAGCGGCCGCCAGAGGTAGCGCACCAGAAAACGTCCCAGGGGCCAGAGCTCGTCGTTTAAAAGGCTTCCCTGATGGCCGTGCACCAGAAACAGGCGCTGCAGACTGTCCCTGTTTTCCAGGATCAGGCTTTCCGGGATTCCGGCGTGCCGGAAGATATTTTCCGCCTCTTCCGAAGCGTCGCAGGCATAAAGATCGCAGGCGGCGCGGGCAAAGCTTTTCCGGCGTTTGACGATATCATGGTTTCCATAGATCAGGAAAAGCCTGTTTTCCTTCTGAAACCGGGCCAGAAGCCGGAAAATATGGCTGTAGGTGCGCAGGATCACGCCGATGCAGCGGTTTTCCCAGAGCTCGTCGCCGTCTCCCAGCTCGATATAGGTGTAGCCGTTCTGCCAGTAGTATTCCAGCGCTCCCTGAAAGATCATGCTGTTGGGGAGAAAATTGTCCGCTCCGTTTCCCTGCCCCCTGTGGCAGTCGCTCATGATGACGATGCGGGAGCTGTTGTCAAAGGGCAGGACGGGGGAGACGGAGTAAAGCTTATCAAGCTTTGCGGTGAGGGAAGGCATGACTTCACCACCTCTCTGTTTCCGGACTGCGGCAGCTCAGGCTCATGTGCTGGCAGGAGTCATGCGCGCCGCGGCATCCGCCTTCACAGCCGGAGCTTCGGCGGTAAGGACATTCTTCGCAGTTCCCGCAGCAGAGCCGGTTCGGACGGCAGGAAGACGGCGGGCAGGGGCCGGGCGGGCAGGGTTTCGGCGAACAGGATACGGGCGGGCAGGGTACGGGTCTGCAGGGCTTCGGCGGGCATGGCCTGGACGGGCAGGCACCCGGCCTGCAGGGTCTCGGCCGGCATGGCCTGGAGGGACAGGCACCTGGCCTGCACGGCTTCGGCGGGCAGGGAGCGGGAGGAACCGGCTCCGGCCTGCGGTTGTGGTCATGGATCAGATCCAGCAGCCAGCCGAAGCTTTCGTAAAACGCTTTCGCATACAGGGAGTGCATGCAGAATTCATAGAGCTCCGGCACAAGCGCCTTGATATATTCCAGCTTATCCAGCGTATTTCTGTATTTCCCGGTCGCCTGCCGGTACAGGCCGCAGTTGCTCTGATTGACCTTCTGCACCGCAGCCTCCTGCAGGGAGCCGTGGGAGAGGGGCTGCTTACTGTGGGGTACGGTGTAATGGATGAGCACCGTACTGCCTCGGACGGCATATTCCCGCTTTTCATAGCCAAGCTCCTGAAGGGCGTTGAGGAAGGCGTCCCGCATTTCCCGGTTCGGAAAGCGGATGCGCACGTCCATGGAAAGGGAATCCGGGGCGGAAAATTCCCCCAGCCGGAAGCCGGTCAGCCACCAGTGGAGGCCCTTCCTTTTCATCAGGACACGCCCGTTTTTCCGGAGGACAAAGCTCATGGGCAGCCGTTCAGAGTCCCGGGCGCAGGAATAAAAAGGCCCGGTAAAGCGTTCGGTGCGGATATCCTCCTGATCGGTATTGTAGATTCCTACCTCCGCTCCGGTGGTAATGCCGTACTGGCCCTTCCACAGCTCGATCATCCAGCGTTTTCCCGCGTAGGTAAAGCACACGGGCTCACAGTGCATGACCATGTTGAACAGGGAGGAGCCTTCATCATAGAGCCGGCAGTAGCCCATTTCCCGCTGCCAGCAGTCCATGAGAGAATAGAAGACATCCCCCTTTCTGTCGTAGGCAAAGCCTGCATCCCGGATATCCCGGTTCAGCGCTTCCTGTTTGGCGGCCGGATCCGCCGTAGGCCGGAACCGGCGCGCGCGTATTTTCAGCACGAGGAAAAAAATAAGAAGTCCGACAAGGAGGACAGCGGCGATGGAGGCCAGAATGATTCCGGTCGTCGTCATGATTTTCACTCCTTTCTGCCGGTTGGCAGAATACTTTTAATGTAAAGTATGCGGATTTCGACAGGATGTGACAGGTTCCGCGGACGATAGGAAACGCTGCGGGAAACTTCGCGTCACAAAGACGCCGGCAAAACGGTCTGCCAGAACATCTGATTGTCCCGGAAGCAGAAGGAAAGGCTGTTTTCTTCGTACATGGACGAGAGATACGACCGGACCGTGCTTCCGATCAGGACATACTGCTGAGCGGACATTTGAAGGCCGAAGCTGTCAAACATGTGCTTCAGCAGCGCTTCAAAGGTGACCGGCGTGCTGCACAGCTCCAGAATCTTTTCCTTAACGCCCAGGATCGCCTGGCTGTTAAGCTGCGCCAGCTTTCGGATATCTGAAGCTGCCGGCGCATGGGAGGGCACAAAGCGCGCGGCCTCCAGGGTCTGCAGATATTCCAGCGTCCGCAGCGCCTCCTGCGGGTTCCAGAGATAACCGATGCCGTATTTGGCAAGGGTTTCTTCCGAGGATACGCTGTCGGCTATGTATGCGGTCCCATCGCCTGTCTGAAACCCGACCATATCGAAGCTGTGGCCGGGCAGCGCAAGGACCGTCACGCCGTCAGGCAGAACGTCTTCTGTCAGCGGAAGCACGTCGCTTTCCTGCGCCATCAGAAATTTATGCTTCAGATCCCGGAACGGGAGGCCTCCGTAAAGGCCCGCCGGCTCCAGCGCCGGCAGATTGGAATAAGCGCATTCCATCCCCTTCGCGTAAATCTTACACCCGGTTTTTCCCTGCAGGAAGTGATTCCCGCCGATATGGTCCGCATGGGAATGGGTATTGAAGATCGCTTTCAGGCTCCAGCCCTTCGACTCCAGGATCCGGTAAACCTTTTTTCCGGCATCCTTGTCGCTTCCGCTGTCGATCAGTACAACGTCCCGTTCGCCGGACCGGATCAGCCCGATTTTGGCCGGGCAGTCAATATAATAATCATGCTCTGACAGCTGTATTAACTCATACATTGTTTTTTCCCTCTCCTGATAAAGCCGCCTGGGCTCGTTTCTGTCTGTTTTCTTCCGTCCGGCTGCTGCCCGTCATGGGCCGGCCGTCCGCGTTCTGTGATTTCCATAAAATCAGTCCGCAAACCGGATCACCTGCTGATCCGCGTCAACGACTGCCTCGACGCCAAAAGGAATGATGCAGTGCGGGAACGCATGTCCGATATTGACGTTGCATACGACGGGCAGGTTCGGATCATCGATCACATCGATCAGGATCCGCTTATATTCCTCTGCATAGGCCTCATCCATCGGCTTGCCGGTCAGGATGCCCGAAATCACCTTAAATATCCCCGTTTCCTTCAAGACGGTCACTGCCTTCCTGTATTTTTCAGGAGGCATTTTTTCTTCGCTGGATTCCAGCAGAAGGATTTTCCTGGTCCAGTCAGCTGTCTTTGGAAACAATCCGTACTTTTCGCATAAAAGCGGCATATCGGCATAACGGTCCCCGTTGAAAATGTCATAAATGGAATCGATGCAGCCGCCCAGGATCTCTCCTGAGAAAACGGGCTTTCCCTGCAGCAGCTCAAAGCCGTGATCGGGATGGGATTTCCGTGGAGTGCCGACCTGTTCGATGCCAAAACCGGTTCTTTCTTCATACCAGATGTCGCTGGGCCTGATCTCTTTTATGGTTCCGGTGCTTATCAGTTCTTTAAAATATTTTCCGGTATAGGGGAGCATGTCGTTATCCAGTTCGCAGATATCTGCCAGAAAAGACTGCCCGTAGAAGGTTTTCATCCCCACCTTGTGGAACATGAAATGGTTGATCGTCGTATCGGAAAAGCCGAGAAATATCTGATCCGAAACCGCAGCGGCCAGTTCCCCGTGCTCAAACAGATAAGGAAGCAGCCGGTAGGTATCGTCCCCGCCGATGGCGCAGAGGATCATATCGATTCCGGGATCCTTCAGGGCCTGCAGCAGATCGGCAGCGCGCTCTTCGGGATGGTTCCTGACGTACTCGATCCCCTTCAGCGCATGGGGCATGAAGGTGACATTCAGCCCCAAAGCTTCCAGTCTTTTTATCCCGATCTCCAATTCATGCTTTGCAAAAGCTTCTCCGAGGATTCCGCCTGACAGGCTGACGATGGCGATATTCTTTATCATAGCTTTCTCTCCATACTGCGGGCGGATGCACGCGCGAAAAATCAGGGCCGGGCATTCTGCCCGGCCCCATCCCTTTTACTCGTCCTTCATCTTCTCATCAAAGCGCTTTCGCACCTCGATGTAAGCCTTAATAGCCTCCACCGTCCCGTCGAAGCCCAGCCTGGAGCTGTCCAGGGAGAGGTCGTAGTTCAGGGCGTTCTTCCATTCCTGCCCGGTATAATACTTATAGTATCTGGCCCGGTAGTCGTCGGTCTTGGCGATGAGCTTTTTCACTTCGTTTTCCGGAAGGCTGTTCACCTTCATGGCCTCCCGCAGGCAGAAGTCCTCCGGCGCGTGGACGAACACGCGCACCACGCCGTCCATGTCCTTCAGGATATGGTCCGCGCAGCGGCCGATGATGATGCAGGAGCCCTCCTCCGCCAGGGAGCGGATGATCTTGGCCTGATAGTTGAACAGGTTGTCGTCGCTGGTGAAGCCGGCGCTTTCCGGGGAAAGGATGCGGCTTCCCTTATACCCGCCGGAAAGCAGGGCGCGCAGGCCGTGATGCTTGAATTCATCCTGAAACAGGGTGGGATTCACGCCGCTTTCCTCCGCGGCCATGGCGATGATCTCCCGGTCATAATAGGGAATGTCCAGTTCCTTTGCCAGCATTTTCCCCACGGTCTTTCCGCCGCTGCCATACTGACGCGCGATGGTGATGATCACTTTTGACATATTTCCTCACTTCCTGTTGCCCAAAGGGCAACACTCTATTCAGAGAAATTGGCCGACAGGCCAATTTCCAGGATGAAATCCGAGGGATTTCATCCGCCTTTTTTTCTGCTGCCCAAGGCAGCACTCTTATTTCCTATTCTCCCAGGTAAGCCTTCTTGATCGCTTCGTTGTTCAGAAGGGCCTGCGCGGTGTCCTCCATCACGATGCTGCCGGTTTCCAGCACGTAGCCCCGGTCGGCGATGGAGAGGGCCTTTTTCGCGTTCTGTTCCACCAGAAGGATGGTGACGCCCTGTTTGCTGATCTTCTCGATGATGTCGAAGATCTCGGAAACCAGAAGGGGGGACAGGCCCATGGAGGGCTCGTCCAGCAGCAGCAGTCTGGGATTGGACATGAGCGCCCGGCCCATGGCCAGCATCTGCTGTTCGCCGCCGGAAAGGGTTCCGGCCAGCTGTCTGGTACGTTCCTTCAGGCGGGGAAAACGTTCGTAGACCCGGGACAGGGATTCTTCGATCTCTTTTTTGTCCTTCCGGGTATAGGCTCCCATGCGAAGGTTCTCATAGACGGTCAGGTTGGCGAACATGCGCCGTCCCTCCGGCACGTGGGAGATCCCGAGCTGCACGATGCGGTGGGAAGGCGTTCTGGTGATATCCTGATCTTCAAAGTGGACGGAGCCGGATTTTGCCTGGAGCATGCCGCTGACGGTCTGCAGAGTGGTGGTCTTTCCCGCGCCGTTCGCGCCGATGAGGGCGACGATCTCGCCCTCGTTCACATGAAAGGACACGTCCTTGAGGGCATGGATCATGCTGTAATATACATTCAGTTTTTCAACAGTGAGCATTGCCATGAAAATTTTCTCCTTTTTGCCGCCAGTTCGGTCTTAATCTCCCAGATAGGCCGTGATGACCTCCGGATTGTTCAGCACGTCCTTAGGTTCCCCTTCGGTGAGGAGCCTTCCGAAGTTGAGGACGTACAGGTATTCGCAGATTCCCTGTACCAGCTTCATGTCATGCTCGATCAGAAGAATGGTCACGCCGTATTCCTTCCGGACCAGGCTGATGGTTTCCATCAGCTCGCGGGTCTCGTTGGGGTTCATGCCCGCGGCGGGCTCATCCAGAAGCAGAAGCTTGGGATCGGTGGCGAGGGCACGGGCGATCTCCAGCTTCCTCTGTTTTCCGTAGGGGAGGTTGGAGGCCAGATCCTTCGCGGAGGAATCCAGGCCGAAAAGGCTCAGGATCCGCAGGGCTTCCTCGTCCATCTGTTTTTCCTTTTTCCGGTAGCTTCCCAAATGCAGCATGCTTTCCGCGAGGGAATAGGTGACCCGGTTATGAAGGGCGGCCTTCACATTGTCCAGAACGCTCTGGGCGGCAAAAAGCCGGATGTTCTGGAAGGTTCTTGCCACGCCCAGACGGCAGATCTCATGGGGCTTTTTGCCCACCAGGTTCTGGCCGTCCAGACGGATGCCTCCGTCGGTGGGGCGGTATACGCCCGTCAGCATGTTGAAAACGGTGGTTTTTCCCGCGCCGTTGGGGCCGATGAGGCCCACCAGGGAGCCCTGGTCGATCTTCATGGACAGCTCATCGACCGCGCGCAGGCCGCCGAAGGAGATGCCCAGATTCGTGACTTCCAGCATTGCCTTATTTTTCTCCATCTCAGGCCGCCTCCTTTCCATGTTTCGCTTCCGCCTTTTCGGCGCGGGCCGCCGCGCGTTTTTCCAGGATCCGTTTTTTCAGGCCGGAATTGTTGAAGATCATCATGGCGATCAGCAGGATCGCGTAGATCAGCATGCGGTAGTCGTTCATGGAGCGCAGAAGCTCCGGAAGGACGGTAAGAAGCGCCGCCGCGACGATGGAGCCCCAGATGTTGCCGAGGCCGCCCAGGACCACGAACACCAGGATCAGGATGGAGGTGTTGAAGTCAAATTTTGTGGCCGTGACGGTGGAAAAGTTCATGGCGTACAGGGTGCCGGCGGCTCCCGCCAGGGCGGCGGAGATGACGAAGGCCAGCAGGCGGTAGCGGGTGACGGGGATGCCGATGCTTTCCGCGGCGATCCGGTTGTCGCGCACCGCCATGACGGCGCGTCCCGTCCGGCTGTGGATCAGGTTCAGCACCAGAAACAGGGTGATCAGGATCAGGACGAAGCCCGCCGTGAAGGAGGAAAGCTTGGTCACGCCGCTGACGCCCATGGGGCCGTTGATGATCATATCCCCGTTTTCCGAAAGCTCAAAGGTCTGGTTTAAGAGGCTGAAATGAAGCCCCTTTTCATCTAGGCCGATGTAGAGCACGTTGATGATGTTTTTAATGATCTCGCCGAAGGCCAGGGTCACGATGGCGAGGTAGTCGCCCTTTAAGCGCAGCACCGGAATGCCCACGATCACGCCGGCAAAGGCGGCGCAGAGCGCGCCGATCACCATGGCGATGGCAAGACGCAGGGGGCCGAAGGGGATGGCGTTTTCCAGGCTGGTGGTGACCACGATGCCGGCGAAGGCGCCTACGGACATGAAGCCCGCATGCCCCAGGGAAAGCTCGCCGAGGATACCCACCGTCAGGTTCAGGGAAACTGCCATCACAACATAGGCGCAGATGGGAACCAGCTGGCCGTTCAGGGAGGAGGAAATATTGTCCGTCAGGATCATGGCCTGCACGATCAGGAAGGCGATGATCACAATGCCGAAGGCTGCCACGCTGTCGCGCCTTGCGGCCAGAAGCTGTTTGATCTGTTTCATAACTGTTCTCCCTCCCGTCCTTTATACTTTTTCATTGACACGTTTGCCGAGCAGTCCGTCCGGCTTCACCAGGAGCACCACGATCAGCACGGCGAACACGATGGCGTCGGATAACTGGGTGGAGATGTAGGCCTTGGAAAAGATTTCGATCACGCCAAGCAGGATGCCGCCGATCATGGCTCCGGGAATGGAGCCGATGCCGCCGAATACCGCCGCGGTGAAAGCCTTGATGCCGGGCATGGAGCCGGTGGTGGGCATCAGGGTGGGGTAGGCGGAGCACAGAAGCACGCCCGCGATGGCCGCAAGGCCGGAGCCGATGGCGAAGGTGACGGAGATGGTGGTGTTCACGTTGATCCCCATCAGTCCCGCCGCGCCCTTATCCTCGGAAACGGCGCGCATGGCCGTGCCCATCTTGGTGCGGGAGGTGAACAGGGTCAGCACCGCCATGATCACGATACAGGCCAGAATGGTCACGATGGTCACGCCGGAGATCACCAGCCTTCCGTCGAAAAGCTGCAGGGACCAGCTTCCCACCACGGAGGAAAACACCTTCGGGCTGGAGCCCCAGATCAGAAGGGCCGCGTTCTGCAGAAAATAGGAAACGCCGATGGCCGTGATCAGGACGGCGAGGGCGGGAGCCTGACGAAGCGGCTTATAGGCGAGCCGTTCGATGGCGATGCCCAGGACCGTGCAGACGATCACCGCAAAGAGCACCGAAACCAGGGGAGAAAGCCCCAGGTAGCTGGTGGTGCAGAAGGAGATGTAGGCGCCCACCATGATGATGTCGCCGTGCGCGAAATTCAGCATTTTGGCAATGCCGTAGACCATCGTGTAGCCCAGGGCGATGATGGCGTACACGCTGCCCAGGCTGATGCCGCTGATCAGATGGGATAAAAAGGTCATTGAGATTCACCTCGTTCTTTCCGCCTGTGATGCCAGGCAGCAGCTCACCGCTGCCCGTGCCCGTTTCAAAAAGCGCCGTCCGCGCCCGTTTCTGTGAAAATCGTGAGCCGTTGCCTCGCGTCACAGGCTTGCAGGTTCCTTCGTATAAAAGCAACAAAGCGCAAGGAAATCCCGCCCTCTTCGGCGGATTTCCCTGCGTGCTGCATTGGAAACCGGGACGGCGCAGGCTGATGACAGCCTGCGGCCCGGAACATATTCGGGATCAGTCCATTCCCACGTAAGCGCCGTTTTCGATGACCATGCCCTTAGGGCTCTTGGAAACCGCTCCGGTCGCATCCCAGGTCATGCCTTCGCCGGTCAGGCCGTCAAAGGTGATGGTGGGGAAGGTGGCAACCATCAGCTCACACAGATCCTGCGCGCTCATGTCCGCGGTGGCTCCGGCTGCTTCCAGAGCTGCCTTGTAGGCATATACGCAGTCATAGGCGTCCGCTGCGAACTGGTTCGGGATCTCTCCGTAGAGCTCCTGATACTTGGTCACGAAGTTCACGGTCTTCTCATCCGTAGCGTCAGCGTTGAAGGGGGTCAGCAGCATAACGCCTTCCGCCAGGGAGGTATCGAAGCCTTCCAGGGTCAGGATGCCGTCCATGCCGTCCACACCGAAGAACTTGGGCGCATATCCCATGTCGCTTGCCTGCTTTAAGATCAGGGAAGCGGGCTGATAATAGATGGGAAGGAATACCAGATCCGCGCCTGCGTCTCTCGCCTCGGTCAGCTGTACGGAGAAGTCGTTGGAGCTGGCGTCGGTGAAGGTGGTGGCGGATACGATCTCCAGTCCCTTCGCCTCGGCTTCCTCAGCGAATCTCTCGTAGATGCCGCTGGAATACACATCATCGTTTCTGTAGATCACGGCAACCTTGGTTCCCAGCTGCTGATCCGCGATGTAATCGGCGGAAGCCACACCCTGGTTGGGGTCGGCAAAGCAGATCTGGAAGAAGTTGTCCTTGCCCTCCGTAACTGCAGTGGAAGAAGCGGAAGGGGTCAGGCCAAAGATGCGGTCCGTATTGTGCTCGGTGGCAACGGCCTCACAGGGCTTGGTGGTAACGGAACCCAGGGAAAGCTGGATGCCCCAGTCCTTCAGGGCGTTGTAGGCGGAAACCGCCTTTTCCGGGTCGTTCTCATCATCCTCGTACTTCAGCTCGAACTGGATCGCGCCGCCTTCCGCGTTGATCTCGTCAACAGCGATCTGCGCGCCGTTCATGACAGCGTTTCCGTAAATGGCTGCGGAACCGGTCAGCGGAGCGGTTCCGCCCAGCTTGAAGGCAGCCGTGCTTCCGGTGGAAGCGGACTCGTCGGACGCCGCATCCTGACCGGCTTCAGACGCTGCTTCTGCCGTCTCTTCCGCCGCGGTTTCCGCCGGTGCAGCAGAGGAAGCGCTGTTTCCTGTGGTCTGGCTGCCGCAGCCGGCCAGAAGGCCCGCGCACATCACAGCAGTCAGGACAAAACTGAGTGCTTTTTTCATAACAATCCTCCTTTTTCCCGCGTCTATGGCAGGAATACATTTGTCTTTCATAGACGTGCCTGTATTATACACCAATTTTCGGAAAATGGCGAAAAAAATTTATGGAAAATTCACATTTTGGCAGAATTGCTCCATTTTACCGGGAGAATGAGAGGGGAATTAGGCAGGGTGATGGCGCGGGGAGGGCGGGTATGATATACTGGTCCTGAAAACTCCGGGGACGCACGGCGTGCCGGCTCTCCGGCACAGCGCGGCGAAGGACGCTTCGGCAGGAAGGAGGCGGAATGGAAAAAGAAAGGAAAGAGAGGACAGAGATCGCGCAGGCCGCACAGGTTCCGGCAGTCATGCCGGTCCCGTTTACGCCCATGGGAGAGATCGCCGGCTGCCGGGTGAGGCCCGGCCTGTTTCATATAAACGGAGCCATGGCGCTGCCCGCAGGCGTGAGTTTTACGGTGCATACCCATGAAGGAACGGGCTGTGAGCTGCTGCTTTTTCACAGAGAGGAGGAGGAACCGTATGCGGTCCTGCCTTTCCCGGAAGAATATCGGATCGGGGACGTGTATTCCATGATCGTGTTCGGGCTGAACATCGAAGAATTTGAATATGCCTACCGCATCGACGGACCGTGGGAGCCGGAAAAAGGGCTGCGCTTTGATAAAAACGCCATCCTTCTGGACCCCTATGCCAGGGCGGTGACGGGACAGAGCGTCTGGGGCAGACATCAGGAAAAGAATTACCATGCCAGGGTGGTAAAGGATATCTTTGACTGGGGAAACACGCCTCAGTCGAAAAAGGAGCTGAGCGAGCTTGTGATCTACGAGCTTCATGTGAGAGGCTTTACCAGACATCCCTCATCAGGGGTTTCCCATAAGGGAACCTTTGCCGGGCTGAAGGAAAAGATCCCCTATCTGAAGGAGCTTGGCATCAACGCGGTGGAGCTGATGCCGGTATTTGAATTTGACGAAACCATGAACTCCAGGGAAGCGGACGGAAAGAAGCTGCTGGATTACTGGGGGTACAATACGGTCAGCTTTTTTTCTCCGAATACCAGCTATACGGCGGCCAGCGAGTACAACCGGGAGGGGACGGAATTCAAGGAGCTGATCCGGGCGCTGCATGAAAACGGGATCGAGGTGATCCTGGACGTGGTGTTCAATCATACGGCGGAGGGCAACGAACAGGGGCCGTGCTTCTGCTTCAAGGGCTTTGACAACCGGATCTATTACATGCTCACGCCGGACGGGAAGTATTATAATTTCAGCGGCTGCGGCAACACCCTCAACTGCAACCATCCGATGGTGCGGCAGATGATCCTGGAATGCCTGCGTTACTGGACGGTGTATTACCGGGTGGACGGCTTCCGCTTCGATCTCGCCAGCATTCTGGGAAGGAACGAGGACGGCTCCCCCATGAACCGGCCTCCCCTTCTGGAAAGCCTGGCCTGCGACCCGCTTCTTGACAACGTGAAGCTGATCGCGGAGGCCTGGGACGCGGGCGGCGTGTATCAGGTGGGAAGCTTCCCGGCGGCGGGCCGCTGGGCGGAATGGAACGGCAGGTATCGGGACGCTCTGCGTTCCTATTTAAAGGGAGACCTCTGGGAAGCGGAAAACGCCGCCATGCGGATCGCGGGTTCCTTCGACATGTACGGAACGGGCGGGCAGGAGGAAGAGGAAAACGGGGAGAACGGCGGGAGGATCCGGAACTACGCGGGCTACAATTCCTGCGTGAATTTCCTCACCTGCCACGATGGCTTTACCCTGTACGATCTGTATTCCTATAATGAAAAGCACAACGAGGCCAACGGCTGGAACAATACGGACGGCGCGGACGACAACCGGAGCTGGAACTGCGGGACAGAAGGAGAGACGGACGAGGAAGCCGTGCTTTCCCTGCGCATGCGCCTGATCCGCAACGCCTGTACAGTGCTTCTGTGCAGCAGGGGCACGCCCATGTTCCTGGCCGGAGATGAATTCGGCAATACCCAGTATGGAAACAACAACGCCTACTGTCAGGACAACGAGATTTCCTGGCTGGACTGGCGGCTTCTGGAAAAGAACCGGGAGCTGTTTGATTTTTTCCGTTATATGATCCGCTTTCGCCTGGAGCATCCCGCCATCCGCAGGGAGCTTCCCGACGCGGCCTGCGGTCTGGAAGGGGTGCGGATATACGGCGCTGACGCGGCTTCCGGAGAGGCGGCCGCACGGGATGCGGGAACCATTGGCATCTGTTTTGCCGGTCATGACAGCGGAAAGGGAAGGGACGACCTGGTCTACCTGGCGCTGAACGTGTACTGGGAAGATGTAAGGATCACGCTTCCTGTTCTGAAGGACGGAAGCTTCTGGTATGTATGCGTGAATACGGCGGGAGACGGGGAAGGAAAATTCTGCTATGAGAAGAACGGGCAGGTGCGGATCGACGGAGAGTTTATCATGCGCAAAAGGTCTGCGGCCGTTTTCGTCGGAAGACAGGAGACACCCTCCTGAAGGAAGGCGGGTATGGACATTCCGGAAAGAATCTGCTACCATCGTAGGCAGGAAAGCGAGGTAAGGAACAGCATATGAACAGAAATGATAATCATAATGAGAAAAAACCCCTTATTTTTCAGTCAGACTTTGGAAGGGCGGACGGCGCGGTGAGCGCCATGTACGGCGTCGCCTATTCGGTGTGCAGCGAACTGAAGATCTCGGATCTGACCCATGAGATTCCGCAGTATGACATCTG
>DXDD01000105.1 GCA_019115665.1 Candidatus Eisenbergiella pullistercoris
GGCTTTTTTATACCGGCCCAGGTTTCGGATGCCGTTACTGTTCTGCCGAAGGCTGAACAGTAACGCCGTTACAACGAATTTTCACATCTGCATACGAAAATCCTTGCCATTAAAAACCCCCTATGCTATAATTAGAACGACGGGCAATGACAAAAAATTAACAATATGGGAGATGCCCGATAAATCCGAACTTTTAACAAAAAAGAATGTGGAGGAAAAGACATGGCAAAGAAAATCGTATTGGCAGGCGCATGCCGTACCGCCATCGGCACCATGGGCGGCAGCCTGAGCACGACTCCCGCCGTTGAGCTGGGCCGGATCGTTATCGAAGAAGCGTTGAAGAGGGCCGGTGTCCCTAAGGATGCGGTGGATCAGGTATATATGGGCTGCGTTATCCAGGCCGGACTTGGACAGAACGTAGCGCGTCAGGCGTCCATCAAGGCGGGTCTGCCGATCGAGGTTCCTGCCGTGACCATGAACGTGGTGTGCGGTTCCGGACTGAACTGCGTGAACCAGGCTGCTCAGATGATCCTGGCAGGCGAGGCTGACGTGGTTGTCGCGGGCGGCATGGAGAACATGTCCATGGCTCCTTACGCGATCCCTCAGGGACGTTACGGATACAGAATGGGAAATGCGACCATGGTTGATACCATGGTAAACGATGCTCTGACCGACGCCTTCAATCAGTATCACATGGGCATCACCGCTGAGAACATCTGCGAGAAATGGGGACTGACCAGAGAAGAGCTGGACGAGTTCGCCGCATGGAGCCAGCAGAAGACGGTTGCCGCTCAGGAAGCCGGAAAGTTCGACGACGAGATCGTTCCCGTTGAAGTGAAGAAGAAAAAAGAGACCGTTATTTTCAATAAGGATGAAGGCCCCCGTCCGGGAACCACGAAGGAGAGCATCGCGAAGCTTCGTCCCGCGTTCAAGAAGGACGGTATCGTGACCGCAGCCAACTCCTCCGGAATCAACGACGGCGCTGCAGCCGTGATCGTGATGAGCGAAGAGAAGGCGAAGGAGCTTGGCGTAAAGCCCATGGCTACCTGGGTTGCCGGAGCGCTTGCGGGCGTGGATCCCACCATCATGGGAATCGGACCGGTGGCGGCTACGAAGAAGGTAATGGCGAAGACCGGAATGACCATCGACGATTTCGATCTGATCGAGGCGAACGAGGCGTTTGCCGCTCAGTCCGTTGCAGTGGGCAAGGAGCTTGGCATCAACATGGACAAGCTGAATGTGAACGGCGGAGCCATCGCTCTGGGACATCCTGTGGGAGCTTCCGGCTGCCGTATCCTGGTAACGCTGCTGTATGAGATGCAGAAGAGAGACGCGAAGAAGGGTCTTGCCACCCTGTGCATCGGCGGCGGAATGGGCTGCGCCACCATCGTGGAAAGAGATTGATCATAAAGGATCACAGACGAATGATTAGCAGGCACACCGCCGGCTAATCATTCGTCATGCATAAATGAGATTCCATTTAAGGAAAGGATGAGAGACATGGAGTACATTGTTTATGAACAGAAGGGTTCCTATGCGGTGATCACCATCAGCCGCGAGAAGGCGCTGAACGCGCTGAACTCCCAGGTTCTGGAGGAGCTGAATGAGGCGCTTGACGCTGTAAATCTGGATGAGGTGAGATGCCTGATCCTGACCGGCGCGGGACAGAAGTCCTTCGTCGCGGGCGCTGACATCGGAGAGATGAGCACCCTGACCAAGGCGGAGGGAGAAGCCTTCGGCAAGAAGGGAAATGATATTTTCCGCAAGATCGAGACCTTCCCGATCCCGGTCATCGCTGCGGTAAACGGCTTTGCCCTCGGCGGCGGCTGCGAGATCTCCATGAGCTGCGATATCAGGATCTGCTCTGACAACGCGGTATTCGGTCAGCCCGAGGTTGGCCTGGGCATCACCCCCGGCTTCGGCGGAACCCAGAGACTGGCCCGTCTGGTCGGCCCCGGAATGGCGAAGCAGATGATCTACACCGCAAGAAACATCAAGGCGGACGAGGCATACCGGATCGGCCTTGTGAACGCGGTTTATCCGCAGGAGGAGCTGATGGCCGCCGCTGAGAAGATGGCTGCCGGAATCGCGAAGAACGCTCCCATTGCCGTGCGCAACTGCAAGAAGGCCATCAACGAGGGTCTGGATGCGGATATGGACGAGGCCATTGTGATCGAGGAGAAGCTGTTCGGCGACTGCTTCGAGTCCTATGATCAGAAGGAAGGAATGGCCGCTTTCCTGGAAAAGAGAAAAGTGGAGAAGTTCCTGAACAAGTAAGGTTTCCTATCATAATTTTCAAATATACAGGAGGATACATTCATGAAAGTTGGTATTATCGGTGCAGGAACCATGGGTTCCGGTATTGCACAGGCTTTTGCCCAGACCGAAGGCTATGAGGTTTTTCTGTGCGATATCAATGAAGAGTTCGCCGCAAACGGCAAGAACAGGATCGCCAAGGGGCTGAGCAAGAGAGTTGCCAAGGGAAAGATGGAGCAGGCTGCCGCCGACGCCATCCTGGCAAAGATCACCACCGGCGTGAAGACGATCTGCACGGACTGCGATCTTGTAGTGGAAGCTGCGCTTGAGAACATGGAGATCAAGAAGCAGACCTTTAAGGAGCTGCAGGACATCTGCAAGGCGGACTGCATCTTCGCCACCAATACCTCTTCCCTTTCCATCACGGAGATCGGAGCAGGTCTGGACAGACCCGTGATCGGCATGCATTTCTTCAATCCCGCTCCCGTCATGAAGCTGGTTGAGGTGATCGCAGGACTGAACACCCCGGATGAAGTGGTTGAGAAGATCAAGGCCATCTCCACCGAGATCGGAAAGACTCCCGTTCAGGTGAACGAGGCTGCCGGATTCGTGGTAAACAGAATTCTGGTTCCCATGATCAACGAAGCGATCGGCATCTATGCGGACGGCGTTGCTTCCGTAGAGGATATCGATACCGCCATGAAGCTTGGCGCAAACCATCCCATGGGACCGCTGGCTCTGGGCGATCTGATCGGCCTGGATATCGTGCTGGCCATCATGGAGGTTCTGCAGGCCGAGACGGGAGATCCCAAGTATCGTCCTCATCCGCTGCTTCGTAAGATGGTCCGCGGCGGCAAGCTCGGACAGAAGACCGGAAAGGGCTTCTACGATTACAGCAAATAATCAGAAAGGATACGGCAGCGCCGGCGCCCGGCGGCAGGTCCAAACGGCGCCGGCACTGCCGCGCTGGAACTAAACAAAACGGAGGAGTAAATTATCATGGATTTTACGTTAAGCAAAGAGCATGAAATGGCGAGGACTCTTTTCAGAGATTTTGCCGAAAAGGAAGTGAAGCCTCTTGCTCAGGAGGTTGACGAAACGGAAATCTTCCCCAGAGGAACCGTTGAAAAGATGGCAAAGCTGGGCTTCCTTGGCATTCCGGTGCCGAAGGAGTACGGCGGACAGGGCTGCGATCCCCTGACCTATGCGATGTGCGTAGAGGAGCTTTCCAAGGTATGCGGCACCACAGGCGTTATCGTATCCGCTCATACCTCTCTGTGCTGCGACCCGATCATGACCTATGGTACGGAAGAGCAGAAGCAGAAATATCTGGTTCCCCTTGCGAAGGGCGAGAAGCTTGGCGCATTCGGCCTGACCGAGCCCGGCGCCGGAACCGACGCGCAGGGACAGCAGACCAAGGCTGTTCTGGACGGCAACGAGTGGGTGCTGAACGGCTCCAAGATCTTCATCACCAACGGTAAGGAAGCGGACATCTATGTGATCTTCGCGGTTACCGGCGTGGTAGAGGACAAGAAGGGACGCAAGAAAAAACTGATCTCCGCGTTCATCGTGGAAAAGGGAACGCCCGGCTTCAGCTTCGGAACCAAGGAGAAGAAGATGGGTATCCGCGGATCTTCCACCTATGAGCTGATCTTCACGGACTGCAGGATCCCGAAGGAGAACCTGCTGGGCGTGGAAGGCAAGGGCTTCGGCATTGCCATGCACACTCTGGACGGCGGACGTATCGGTATCGCCGCACAGGCTCTGGGCCTTGCGGAGGGCGCTCTGGAGAGAACCATCGCCTACGTGAAGGAGAGAAAGCAGTTCGGCCGTGCCATCGGCGCGTTCCAGAACACCCAGTTCCAGATCGCCGATATGGCTACCAAGGTTGAGGCCGCTCAGCTCCTGGTTTACAAGGCTGCCATGGCAAAGGCTACTCAGAAGGTATATTCCGTGGAAGCTGCCAAGGCGAAGCTGTATGCCGCAGAGGTCGCCATGGAGGTTACCACCAAGGCGGTTCAGCTGCACGGCGGTTACGGCTACACCAGAGAGTACGATGTGGAGCGCATGATGCGTGACGCGAAGATCACCGAGATCTATGAAGGAACCAGCGAGGTTCAGAGAATGGTTATCTCCGGCGCGCTGCTGAAATAATTCCGTATTTCGGCAGGTTGGTGTCTGGTGAGAATAGACAAAGAAACAAGGAGAGAAAATACAATGAAAATTGTTGTTTGTATTAAGCAGGTCCCTGATACAAAGGGCGGCGTGAAATTCAAACCCGACGGAACGCTGGACAGGGCTGCCATGCTGACGATCATGAACCCGGACGACAAGGCAGGACTGGAAGCTGCTCTGAGACTGAAGGATCAGTACGGCGCAGAGGTTACGGTTGTGACCATGGGACTTCCCAAGGCGGAAGAGGTTCTGCGCGAGGCTCTGGCCATGGGCGCGGACAACGGCATCCTGGTAACGGACAGAGTGCTGGGCGGCGCGGATACCTGGGCTACTTCCCAGACCATCGCAGGCGCGATCCGCAACCTGGACTATGATCTGATCATTACCGGACGTCAGGCGATCGACGGCGATACCGCACAGGTTGGCCCTCAGATCTCCGAGCATCTGGGAATCCCGGTGATCTCCTATGCGCAGGATATCAAGATCGACGGAGACAGCGTGATCGTACAGCGTCAGTTTGACGACAGATATCATGTGCTCAAGGCGAAAATGCCCTGCCTGATCACCGCTCTTGGCGAGCTGAACGAGCCCAGATACATGACGCCCGGCGGAATCTTCGACGCGTTCAAGAAGGAGATCACCGTATGGGGCAGAGCTGACCTGAAGGATGTTGACGATTCCAACCTGGGACTGAAGGGATCCCCGACCCAGATCGCGAAGGCATCTGACAAGGTGAGAAAGGGCGCCGGCGAGAAGTTTACCTTCGATACCCCGGATGAGGCTGCTTCTTTCATTACCGGAAAGTTACAGGAAAAGCACATCATTTAATTTTAAGAAAAGTGTGGTGAATAAGGATGAATTTAGAAGAATATAAGGGAGTATTTGTCTTTGCGCAGCAGGTAGATAACGTGGTGAGCGGTATCGCATACGAGCTGATCGGCAAAGGAAAAGAGCTGGCGAAGGATCTTGGAACCGACGTGACCGCTGTTCTGATCGGATCCGATGTGAAGGGCCTTGTGGATGACCTGGCCGCTTACGGCGCTGACAGAGTGATCGTGGTTGACGATCCTGAGCTGAAGGATTACAGAACGGAGCCTTACGCGCATGCGCTGGCATCCGTGATCGAGAAGTATAAGCCCGACGTTATGCTGGTGGGCGCTACCGCCATCGGCCGTGACCTCGGCCCCCGCGTATCCGCGAGAATCCATACCGGTCTGACCGCGGACTGCACGCAGCTGGATATCGGAGATTTCCCGCTGAATCCCGTTCCCGGACAGGAGCAGAAGCACAATCAGCTGCTGATGACCCGTCCTGCGTTCGGCGGCAACACCATCGCTACCATCGCCTGCCCGAACTTCCGTCCTCAGATGGCTACGGTTCGTCCCGGCGTTATGCAGAAACTGCCTAAGGTAGAAGGCGCGAAGGCGGTTGTGGAGGAGTTCAATCCCGGATTCACTCCTGACAACAAGTATGTGGAGATCCTTGACATCGTGAAGTCCGTTGTGGACACCGTAGATATCATGGATGCGAAGATCCTGGTATCCGGCGGCCGCGGCGTTGGAAGCCCGGAGAACTTCAAGCTTCTGGACGATCTGGCAGAGGCTGTCGGCGGAACCGTGAGCTGCTCCCGTGCCGTTGTTGACGCGGGCTGGAAGCCGAAGGATCTGCAGGTAGGACAGACCGGCAAGACCGTACGCCCGAACGTTTACTTCGCGATCGGTATTTCCGGAGCCATCCAGCACCTGGCTGGTATGGAGGAATCCGACCTGATCATCGCCATCAACAAGGACGAGACCGCTCCCATCTTCGATGTGGCTGATTACGGAATCGTAGGCGACCTGAACAAGATCGTTCCTCTTCTGACCCAGCAGATCAAGGCTGCAAAGGCACAGGCAAAATAAAGAAAAAACAGAAATAGGGAAGGGACGCTGCCGGAAAGCGGAATATGCCGCAGGGCGGCGTCTTTTCTTTGTGTGCTGGACGGCAGATGCTGCCTGACGGGAGGTAAGGATGAGTGATTTTGTATTAAGCTGCTGCTCCACAGCGGATCTGACAGCGGAGCATTTTCAGCAGAGAGGAATTTCCTATATCTGCTTCCACTATGAGCTGGACGGAAAGGAATATCCCGACGACTGCGGAAAAACCATGGATTTTGAAACCTTTTACCAGGCGATGACAGACGGAGCGGATACCAAAACCTCTCAGGTAAATACCGGAGAGTTTGAAGCCTATTTTGAACCCTTCCTGAAGGAAGGGAAAGATATCGTGCATGTCTGCCTGTCCTCCGGTATTTCCGGCGTGATCAATTCGGCGAATGTGGCGAAGGCGGAGCTGGAGGAAAGATATCCGGAACGGAAGATCTACGTGGTGGATTCCCTTGGCGCTTCCTCCGGCTACGGCCTGCTGATGGACCGGCTGGCTGATCTGCGGGATCAGGGGATGAGCGCGAAGGAGGTTTACGAGTGGGCGCTGGAGCACCGGCTGAACGTGCACCACTGGTTTTTCTCCACGGATCTGAAATTCTACGTGAAGGGCGGAAGGATCTCCAAAACCTCCGGCTTCGTGGGCGGCATGCTGGGGATCTGTCCCCTTCTGAACATGGACGATCAGGGAAGGCTGATCCCCCGCTCCAAGATCCGCACCAAACGGAAGGTGATCCAGGCCATCGTAGACCGCATGGAAGAAAATGCGGACGGCGGCAGGGAGTATTCCGGAAAGTGCTACATTTCCCAGTCCGCCTGCGTGGAGGACGCGAAGGAGGTGGCCCGCCTGGTGGAGGAACGTTTCCCGAAGCTTGATGGAAAGGTGGAGATCAACTACGTGGGAACCACCATAGGAAGCCATACCGGACCGGGAACCGTCGCCCTGTTTTTCTGGGGAAAGAAAAGAGAGGCGTAGCGCCTGACATCCCGGGCCTTCAGGTGGCCCGGACAGGGAGAAAATATGTCAAAAAACAAGGAAATCAAGACAAATGCCATGCGCATTCTGGACCGAATGAAAATCCCTTACTCGCATTATACTTATGAGTGTGAGGAATTTACGGACGGCGTGCAGGTGGCGGATCTGCTGGGTCTGCCCCATGAGAAGGTCTATAAAACGCTGGTGGTTCAGGGCGCGTCCAGAGAATACTTTGTCTTCGTCATTCCCATCGAGGCGGAGCTGGATCTGAAGAAGGCGGCCCGTACGGTGGGAGAAAAATCCGTCGCAATGATCCATGTAAAGGACATCAACGCCGTAACAGGCTATATCCGCGGCGGCTGCACGGCGGTCGGCATGAAGAAGCAGTACCGCACCGTGATCGATGAAAGCGCGCAGGAGCTTCCCTCCATGATCGTCAGCGGAGGCAGGATCGGCTCCCAGATCGAGCTGGCCCCGCAGGATCTTGCGAAGGCTTCCGGCGCGGAGTTCGCGGACGTGCTCGCATAAGCGCTTCCGGCGCGGAGGCTGCGGACGTTTCCGCGTAAGCGCTTTCAGCGCAGAGTTTGCGGGCGGACGCTCCCGCACAGGGGTGCGGAATGCAGGTGCGGCAGAAGCAGGAAAAAGGGGAAGGGAAAACGGAATGGGAAACAGCAGAACAGGAAAAGGAAAACGGACCGGCGGGAAGAGAGCCCGCAGTCGGGCAGGCAGCGCAGAGAAGCGGCTGGCAAAGAAGCTGGACGCCATGTGTCTGCTCATTTCCGGAGCGGTCATCGCCGTTACCGCCTGGCTGGAATATCGCGACCGCCGCAGGAACGGCCCGCGGCCGCTGCGGTGACGTCGGCCGTTCAGAGAGCGGCGCGGTTGCTGCGGTGACGTGCCGTTCAGAGAGCCAGTTCTGCAGCAGCAGTGACGTCGGCAGCACCGTCCGACAGAGACGAATAGAAAACAGGATCGAGGAAACAGCTTTGGAACAGAAGAAAACGATAATGGATTATGATACGGTCAGTCTGGATGATGCCGGGAACGCGGTTGTGATCATCGATCAGACCCTGCTTCCGGGAAGAACGGAGCTGATCCGGCTGAAAACGGCGGAGGAGATCTGGAATGCCATTTATCTGCTGCAGGTCCGCGGGGCTCCGGCCATCGGGGTATGTGCGGCCTTTGGCATCTATCTTCTTGCAAAATCCTGCAAGGAGGAAAATTATGACAGATTTCTTGCAGAATTCAGAAAGAATAAAGAATATTTGGACTCTTCCCGGCCTACAGCGGTGAATCTTTCCTGGGCGTTGAACCGGATGGAACGGGTGGTGACGGAGCATGCCGGAAGCCCGACAGCAGAGATTGTTGCGCTTCTGAAGAAGGAGGCGGAGGAGATCCGGGACGAGGACATCCGGGTATGCAGAAGGATCGGGGAATATGGACTGACGCTTGTGAAGAAGGGCGACGGTATTCTGACCCACTGCAACGCGGGACAGCTCGCCACCGTCCGTTACGGAACCGCCACCGCGCCCATCTATCTGGGACAGGAGCGTGGATACGGCTTTCATGTATATGCGGATGAGACCAGGCCCCTTCTGCAGGGAGCCAGGCTGACCGCCTATGAGCTTCTTTCCTCCGGGGTGGACGTGACGCTGATCTGCGACAATATGGCGTCCGCCGTGATGAAAAACGGCTGGGTGAACGCCGTATTCGTGGGCTGCGACCGTGTTGCGGCAAACGGCGATACGGCGAACAAGATCGGCACCTCGAGCGTGGCCATACTGGCGGCTCACTACGGGATTCCCTTCTACGTCTGCGCGCCGACCTCGACCATTGATCTTTCCACGCCAACGGGAGCGGATATCTGCATCGAGGAGAGGAAGCCGGAAGAGGTGAGCGAAATGTGGTACCGGGAACGGATGGCCCCGGAGGGCGTGAAGATTTTTAATCCGGCCTTTGATGTGACCGACCACAGCCTGATCACCGGCATTGTGACCGAGTACGGCGTCCTGCGCGCGCCCTATGAAGAGGCGTTTCGGAAGCTGCCGGGAAAGCAGGGCTGAAACGCGCGGGCAGCTTTGGGAAAAGGGAATCGTCGGGCGTGATGCCCTCTTCTTAATTCTTTTTTAAAAAAAGAAAAAGGGGATGGACTTTTTTCACAAAAAGGAATATAGTGAGGTTCGTCCAGGAGGGGCCATGGCAGAAAATTCAGTCCCCCGAAGAGGTGCCTTGCGAAAATGAAACAGAATCAGTCTACAGAAGTAAAAGCGGCGGAGCGGAATTACCGGATGGACAACCTGAAATGCCTGCTGATCTTTGCAGTGGTTTTCGGGCATATGCTGGAGCTGTTTATGGGAAAGAACGACAGCTTTAAGGTGATCTATCTGGTCATTTATTCCTTTCATATGCCGCTTTTTGCATTCATCTCGGGCGTATTCGCCCGGTTCAGCCCGGAGAAGATCCGGAATCACCTGATCTATCCCTATGTGGTTTTTCAGATCCTTTATCTGCTTTTTGCCAACAGCGTGCTGGAAAAGGAGGCGGAGGTGCAGTTCACCACGCCCTACTGGCTTTTGTGGTATCTGTTTGCCAGCATCGCCTGGAATCTCCTGCTTCCGCTGGTGCAGGGGAGCGGCTTTACCTGGAAGAAGAAGGCGGCGGTGCTTTCCGCTGCGTTTCTTGCCGGCATTCTGATCGGCTTTGACAACAAGGCGGGGTATTATCTTTCCTTTTCCCGGATCGTGGAGTTTTTTCCCTATTTTCTGCTGGGGGTATATTATCGGGAATGGTCGGACCGGAAGAAAGCGGCAGAACAGCCGGTCAGGCAGTACGTCAGGCAGCCCGACAGGCTGGCGGGGGCGGAAGGCGATGCGGGTCCTGGGGGAGTCTTTCTGGAAGAGAGAATCCGAAAAGCTGCGGCGCGAGCGCTCCTTGCCGTCTGTCTTGGCGCTCTGCTGTGCGCCCTGATCTGTGTGATCGCAGAGAATGTGGATGAGATCAAATATGCCTGGCTGTACGGATCGGTATCTTATGAAACGGGGCATTACAGCTGGCGCTTCCGTCTGCTGTCCATCGGCGCGGCCCTTTTGTGGCTGGTCTTTTTCCTGACGGCAATTCCGATGCGGAAGCTCCCGCTTCTGTCCCATATCGGCGCCAATACCATGCCGGTCTATCTGCTCCATGGCTTTCTCATCAAGCTGATGAGCAAGACCCGGCTGTTCAATGAGATTGAGAATGACCTGTTCACCGGACTTCTGATCAGCGCCTTTCTGGTGGTCTTCCTTTCCTGGCGGCCGCTGGTGCGGCTTCTGTCACCGCTCATGAGGTGGGAGGGGAGTTTGCTTCAGGTTCGAAAGGATGTCGGCGGGAATTCAGGGAAAAGCGCTTTTCGGGGAATTGTGGAGGAGATATTTCATAGCCGGTCAGAACGTCGGAACGGAATGAAAAGGGGGACTGTGGGCAGGAAAATGAATCTGAGATAACCCCACGATGAAGCCGTTAGACTGACGGACAGCCCGCAAAACCGCGGATGCAATGTTCCTGTCAGAGAAGTGGGTCCGAGGGGAATTAACAGGAGAGCAGATGAAGCAGGAGTTGCTTGTTCTCCATCGGAAGATCGCGGCGGAGGAGAAACGAGGATAATCGCTAAGTCAAAAAGACTATGGGATATAAAAAGCGCTGCGGGAGAAAATCTACGGCGGAAACAGGATTGAATTCCCTCATAGATGTATGGTATCCCTTAAAACTGATATACTGATAAGGGAAAGCTTTCTCCTGGAGTTGAACTTTCCCTTATTATATGGTAAAATTTAAGGGAATAAGGGAGGATAAGGATATGCGTACATTCAACTACTCTGCGATCCGGGAACAGAAGTGGGATTCGGAGACCCTGGGCCTGGTTGCGGCGATTTATAAAGAAGCCGGAAAGCAGGAACTGTACCTGAAACAGCGGCCAGAGGAACTGGAGAAACTGGTAGAGATCGCAAAGGTGCAGAGCACCGAGGCGTCCAATGCCATTGAGGGCATCGTGACCACAAACACCCGTATCCGGCAGCTTGTGGAGGAGAAAACGACGCCGAGGAACCGGGACGAGCAGGAAATCGCAGGCTATCGGGATGTGTTGAACCTCATCCACGAGGACTTTGACGCCATCCCCATTACCCGGAACTATATCCTGCAGCTCCACAAGATCCTCTACAGCCACATGAACAATCCTATGGCGGGCAGGACTAAAAGCGTACAGAATTACATCAGCGCCACCTATCCCGACGGCCATGTGGAGACCCTGTTCACGCCACTGGCTCCATATGAAACGCCGGAGGCTCTGGACAGGATCTGCGAGGAGTACAACCGGGTCATTGGGAACATGGAAGTGGAGCCGCTGATCGTCATTCCCGTGTTCATCCACGATTTTCTTTGCATTCACCCCTTTAACGACGGAAACGGCAGAATGAGCCGTCTGCTGACCACGTTGCTGCTCTACCGCAGCAGGTTTTATGTGGGCAAATATATCTCGCTGGAGGCCAAGATCGCCAAAAATAAGGATCTCTATTATGAAGTCCTGAGCCAGGCGCAGATCGGATGGCATGAAGGCACCGAAGATGTGGTTCCGTTCATCAAGTATCTGTTAGGGACGATTCTTTCCGCCTACAAGGATTTTGAAGACCGCTTTGCTCTGATAGAAACCAAACTCCCTGCCCTGGAGACCGTGCGCCGGGCGACCATGGAGAAAATCGGCCGGTTTACGAAGCAGGACATCCGGGAACTCTGCCCGTCACTTAGTATCAGCTCCATCGAAGGGGCGCTGCGGAAATTGGTGGCCTCCGGCGAACTGAAACGGGAGGGCGTCGGGAAGAACATTTGCTATTACAGATTAAAATGATTCCCTTCATCAGTCGTGCACTGCTATCTTGGAGACAGCTGTGCGATGTACTTGGCACATGTCCGTTCATTCAAAGCGGAGCGGATGCTGTCCGTGTCCTTCTTGCAGATTATAGGACTTTGGATAAAATGTTATCAGGCACTGTTGTTGTGATCTTTTTTGGGGGAGGAGCAAATTATGCGAATAATTCAAATTACCATTCAGAATTTTCGAAAACTATTTGAATGCCACATTGATATCAGTGAACAAACCACGCTGTTTGTCGGTGCAAATAATAGCGGAAAAACTTCAGCAATGGATGCTCTTGCAAAATTTTTAGCAAATCGTAGTTTTGTTTTTAATGATATAACCATTTGCACAACGCGGATTTGCAGATCCTGACAGTTCAGAAGGAACAGAAAAGGTTCGGAAACTCGCGTTAAAATTTGTTCCTGCGATAAAAGAGTTAGAAGGGGTGGGTTATCAGAACCTCATTTCAATGTTTTTTGATTTGATTGGTTTTAGAGATGGCTGGATGCGTGAAGGAAAAGCCAAAGATACTAATGAATGAAAAGAGGGGCTGCGGGCAGGAAAATGAATCTGAGATAAAATCAGAGAAGATAGCAAAAAACTCAGAAAAAAGGAACAGCGAGGCAACTCAGGCTGTTCCTTCTTTACTTTATCTCTATTTCCGGCAGAGAAACATCCCGGATTCTTTCGGAAGATGCAGAACTCAGCGAGCTGAGGTAGTCCAGAATATCATCAAGGTCAGTAACGGCCGGAGAATCCTTATAGTCTAATCGTTGTACATCAGAAAAATGCCGTCGTCAGCCAATACCCGCTTTACCTCCGACAGGCCTCTGTCCAAGTCGGGGATATGATAGAGCATGTTGTTGGCGATAACCCGGCTAAAACGTCCGCTTTCATAGGGAATATCCTGAATGTTGACAACGGCATAGGAAAGATTCGGCTGCTCCCCCAGCAGTTCTCTGGCAGAGGAGAGCATACCCTCCGAAAAATCGGTCAGAAACACTCTGACGCCGTTTTCCGCAGCGGGAAGCCGGTGTTTCCATATAGAGCCGGTACCGCATCCGAGCTCCAGGATCTCCGTACCGGCTGGGAGGTCATAATGGGAAAAAATCCAGTTCCCTAAGCCTTGTTTGTTGGTGGAATATTTTGCATGTATGGAAATGCGGATATTCAGATTTTGAGCAGTTTTGTACTGCGCCTGGACAGCCGCATCCTGCTGAACAGCCGTTGCCTCAGAAGACGTTCTTTCTATCATGAATTCATCCTCCGTTGATAAGAATTTTATGAGAATAAAAAAGCGCCTTCGGAAGAAATCTCCCGGAAGCGCTTTTCAAATTTTCAAAATTCATTTCTCAGATTGCTTCAGAAACATATCCGTCCCCGGTACGGCGCGTCGCCTGCCAGCCGACATATGCGCACCAGCTTAATATTCCTTCGCCGCCTCTTCTCCGTTCATGACGCGCAGCCCGCCCTGAACCAGAGCGAGAAGCTCATCCTCTCCGGGATAAAGCACGAAGTCCGCGATCCAGCCGACCCGTCTCTTCAGGTCGTTGCAGATCACATCGGAGTAGGCAATGCCGCCGGTCAGGATGATCTTGTCAACCTTTCCTTCCAGCACGGCGGACATGGCGCCGATATCCTTGGCCATCTGATAGAGGAAGGCGTCCAGAACGTCCTGATATTCCTTCTTTCCTTCCGCAGCGCCCTTGAGGACGACTCTGGCGTCGTTGGTGCCGACGTAAGCGTTGAAGCCGCCGTTTCCGACCAGCTTCTTATAGATTTCCTTCTCCGTATACTTTCCGGAGAAGCACATTTTTACCAGATCGCCGGCAGGAACCGTTCCGGCGCGTTCCGGAGAGAATGCGCCCTCGCCGTCCAGGATGTTGTTGACATCCACGATGCGTCCGTCTCTGTGCGCGCCCACGGAACAGCCGCCGCCCATGTGAACCACGATCAGCCTGAGCTGTTCGTAAGGGATGCCGGATTCCTTCGCGTATCTTCTGGCAACCGCCTTCTGGTTGAGCGCGTGGAAAATGCTTCTTCTGGGAAGCTCAGGGCAGCCGGAATATCTGGCGACGGGTTCCAGCTCGTCCACCACAACGGGATCAACGATGAAGGAAGGAACGCCGATGGAATCGCCGATCTCTCTGGCAAGGATGCCGCCCAGATTGGAAGCGTGCTGTCCCTGATAGCCGATGGTGAGGTCGTGAAGCAGCTCGTCGCTCACCTTATAGGTGCCGCCCGGAATGGGCTTTAACAGGCCGCCGCGGCCCACGATGAAGTCCAGGGAATGAATATCAAAATTTTTCTCCTTCAGAAGGTCCATGATGATCTCCTTACGGAAGTCCTTCTGGTCGATGATGGAAGCGTATTTGGCGATCTCCTCCGTGGGATGGCGCAGGGTCTCTTCAAAGAGAAGGGTCTCATCCTCGAACACGCCGATCTTGGTGGAGGTGGAGCCGGGATTGATGATCAGGCTTTTAAAAGACATATTACCTCTCCTTCTGCCGTCCGGAGGACGGCATATCATTATTTTATTCTTCGTGGCGAAGGTTTTCCGCAACCACGGCGGCCAGGGCGATGGAGTTCACCTTGGTCTCGAAGGTGTCGGAGCGGCTGGTCAGGATGGCGGGAACTTTGGTTCCGGTCAGGATGCAGCCGTTCTTCACGCCGGGCACCATGTGGACGATGGCCTTGTAGACCAGGTTGCCGGCATGAATGTCGGGGAAGAGCAGAACATCGGCGTCGCCCTGGATCTTGCGGTTCGTCGCTCCCTTATGCTTTGCGGCCTCCGGGTCGATGGCAAGGTCGAGGGAAAGAGGTCCGTCCACGATGCAGCCGGTGATCTTTCCGTCCTCGTTCATTTTGGTCAGCTCCGCGGCTTCCACGGTGACGGGCATCTTGGGGTTGACCACTTCAACGGCGGCAAGAGGGGCCACCTTCGGGTTGGCGATGCCGCAGGCATGGGCCACCTTTACGGTATTTTCAATGATATGTACCTTGTCCTCCAGGGAAGGATAGGTCATGAAGGCCACGTCCGTGAAGAACAGAAGCTGTTCGATGCCGGGAATGTCGAACACGCACACATGGGAAAGCGGATTGCCGGTCCGAAGGCCCACTTCCTTGTCCAGAATGCTCTTTAAGAAGGTCTTGGTCTCCAGAAGGCCCTTCATGTACATGTCCACTTTTCCGTCGTGGGCAAGCTTGACGGCGGTCAGCGCGGCCGTCCACTCATCCGGCTCATGAATGATCTCAAAATCGGAAATATCGATGCCGTCTTTGGCGGCTACCGCCTTAATTTTCTCTTCATCGCCTACGAGGACGGCGTTGGCAATGCCGCGGTCCTTGGCCGCTCTTACGGCCTCCAGAACAGCGCTGTCCTGAGCGACAGCGACGGATACGGTTTTCTGGCCGCATTCCTTTACCTTGGAAATCAGTCCGTCAAAACTTGTACTCATTTGTCTGCACCTCATTCATCATAAATTGTTATGGATGGTTGTCCGGGAACCGGGGAAGCGCCCCGCGAAGTGCGGAAGCTGACAGGATTTTTCTGAAAAAATCCCCCGGTAAACCCATTGTTAAAAGTGTAACACTTTTAATAGGAAAGGTCAAGGCGCGGGGATGTTTCGTGAAAATAAAAAGCGATAAACATTGAATAACCGCTTCATTTCTGTTAAAATAAAAAGAAGTGCGGGCAGGCGGAGAGTCTTTCGCAAAAAATCCGGTCTGCGGACGGGAGTGCCGCCGAAAAGCTTCCGGGAAGCTTCCCCGGAAGGAGGTCCCCGCACGGTTGCCATGCAGACAGAGCGAATGGAGCAGATTTTACAATGAATATCTTTCAAAAAGTTTTTGGTACGCACAGCCAGAGAGAGCTGAAGCGGATCGAGCCCATCGTCAATAAAATCGAATCCCTGAGGCCTGCAATGATGGAGCTTTCCGATGAGGCGCTGCGGGACAGGACGAAGGATTTTAAGAAAAGGCTCGCTGACGGCGAGACACTGGACGATATCCTGCCCGAGGCCTATGCCACGGCGCGTGAAGCGGCACGCCGGGTTCTGAATACAGAGCATTATCGGGTGCAGCTGATGGGAGGAATTATTCTTCACCAGGGACGTATCGCGGAGATGAAGACTGGTGAAGGAAAGACGCAGGTTGCTATTCTCCCGGCCTACCTGAACGCGCTGGAGGGAAAAGGCGTGCACGTGGTCACGGTCAACGACTATCTGGCCAGCCGTGACGCGGCCTGGATGGGCGCGGTGCATGAGTTCCTGGGCCTGGAGGTGGGCTGCGTCTTAAACGGCATGAAGCCGGAGGAGAGGCGCGCGGAGTACGCCAAGGACATCACCTATGTGACCAACAATGAGCTGGGCTTCGACTACCTGAGAGACAACATGGTCATCTACAAGGAGCAGCTGGTGCTGCGCGACCTGCACTATGCCATCATCGACGAGGTGGACTCGGTGCTCATCGACGAAGCCAGAACGCCTCTGATCATTTCCGGCCAGAGCGGCAAGTCCACCAGACTGTACGAGGCCTGCGACATCCTCGCCAAGCAGATGGAGCGGGGCAAGGACATGGAGGATCTCTCCAAGCTGGACGCCATCATGGGCGTGGAGCAGGAGGAGACAGGGGACTTCATCGTCAATGAAAAGGATAAGGTGGTCAACCTGACCGAGCGCGGCGTGGCCAAGGTGGAGAAGTTTTTCCAGATTGAAAATCTGGCCGACCCGCAGAATCTGGAGATCCAGCACAATATTATTCTGGCTCTTCGCGCCAACAACCTGATGTTCCGCGACAAGGACTATGTGGTGAAGGACGATCAGGTGCTGATCGTGGATGAGTTCACAGGACGTATCATGCCGGGACGCCGTTATTCCGACGGCCTGCATCAGGCCATCGAGGCGAAGGAGCACGTGAAGGTGAAGCGGGAGAGCAAGACCCTTGCCACCATCACCTTCCAGAATTTCTTCAATAAATTTGAGAAAAAAGCCGGCATGACCGGTACGGCGCTGACCGAGGAAAAGGAATTCCGCGATATCTACGGCATGGACGTGGTGGAGATCCCCACCAACAGGCCGGTGCGCAGAATCGACCATCAGGACGCCGTATACAAAACGAGGAAGGAAAAGCTGCACGCCATCGTGGAAGCGGTGGAGGAGGCCCATGCCAAGGGACAGCCGGTGCTGGTGGGCACCATCACCATCGAAGCCTCCGAGGAGCTTTCCGGCCTTCTGAAAAAGAAGGGCATCCCGCATAAGGTGCTGAACGCCAAGTTCCATGAGTTGGAGGCGGAGATCGTGGCGGACGCCGGCGTGCACGGCGCGGTCACCATCGCCACCAACATGGCCGGACGTGGTACGGATATCAAGCTGGATGAGGAAGCAAGAGCCGTGGGCGGCTTAAAGATCATCGGCACGGAGAGGCATGAGTCCAGACGTATCGACAACCAGCTGCGCGGACGAAGCGGCCGTCAGGGAGATCCGGGCGAATCCAAGTTCTACATTTCCCTGGAGGACGATCTGATGCGCCTGTTCGGTTCCGAGCGCCTGATCAACATGTTCAACGCCATGGGCGTGCCAGAGAATCAGGAGATCGAGCACAAGATGCTCACCGGCGCCATCGAGTCCGCCCAGAAGAAGATCGAGGGCAACAACTTCGGCATCCGTAAGAATCTGCTGGAGTACGACCAGGTGATGAACGAGCAGCGCGAGATCATCTACGCGGAAAGACGCCGCGTGCTGGACGGCGAGAGCATGCGCGACGTGATCTACAAGATGATCGCGGATATCGTGGACAATACGGTGGATATGGTGATCGGAGAGGACTCCGATGTGGACGAGTGGAATTTCACCGAGCTGAATTCCCTTCTGCTTCCCATCATCCCGCTGGCTCCTGTGACGAAGGAGAGGGTGTCAAAGCCCAGGAAAAACAGCCTGAAGCAGCAGCTGAAGGAGGAAGCCTCCAAGCTGTATGAAAATAAGGAAGCGGAGTTCCCGCAGGCGGAGATGATCCGCGAGCTGGAGCGCGTGGTTCTGCTGAAGGTGATCGACAACAAGTGGATGTCCCACATCGACGACATGGAGCAGCTGCGTCAGGGCATCGGCCTGCAGGCCTACGGCCAGAGGGATCCTCTGGTGGAATACAAGATGAGCGGCTATGAGATGTTCAACTCCATGACGGAAAGCATCCAGGAGGATACCCTTCGTCTGCTCTTCCACATCCGGGTGGAGCAGAAGGTGGAAAGAGAACAGGTCGCCAAGGTGACGGGAACCAACAAGGACGACTCCAAGGCCAAAACTCCCGTGAAAAAGGCGGCGGCCAAGGTCTATCCCAACGATCCCTGCCCCTGCGGAAGCGGCAAGAAGTATAAAAACTGCTGCGGCAGGAACAAATAAGACAGGCCGGAGATTTTAACCGGAAACAGGGAAACAGCGCCGGATGGCGGGCGGACAGACGCCTGCCCGCCGCCGGCTGATTTTTTTCAAAAAGAAAAGGTGGTGATTCGCAATGGTCTTGCTCGATCAGATGAAGCAGGAATTACAGTCTTACAAAACTCCATTAGCGGAAGTGAGGGATTCACTTTAACCTCGCTGAAAAGGAGAAACGGATCGAAGAACTGGAGCGGGAAATGGAGGCTCCGGGCTTCTGGGATAATCCCGATTATTCCAACAAAAAGATGAAGGAACTGAAAAACCTCAAGGATACGGTGGATCAGATAGGCGGTCTGCAGACCCGGTATGAGGACATCGAGACCCTGATCGAGATGGGGAATGAAGAAGAGGATGAAAGCATGGCGGAGGAGATCCGCAGCGAGCTGGATTCCTTTGCACAGGAGCTGGAAACGCTCCGCATCAGCACCCTTCTCACCGGGGAGTATGATAAGAACGACGCGATCCTGAAGCTGAACGCCGGAGCGGGCGGCACGGAAAGCTGCGACTGGTGCGGCATGCTCTACCGCATGTATACCAGATGGGCCGAGAAAAAGGGCTTCCAGGTGGAGGTTCTGGACTATCTGGACGGCGATGAGGCCGGCATCAAATCCGTCACCTTCCAGGTGAACGGAGAGAACGCCTACGGCTACCTCAAGTCGGAAAAGGGCGTGCACCGTCTGGTGCGCATTTCCCCCTTCAACGCCCAGGGAAAACGGCAGACCTCCTTCGTATCGCTGGACGTGATGCCCAACATCGAAGAGGATCTGGACGTGGAGATCAACGACGAGGATCTGAGGATCGATACCTACCGAAGCAGCGGCGCGGGCGGACAGCACATCAACAAGACCTCCTCCGCCATCCGCATCACCCACCTTCCCACCGGGATCGTGGTGCAGTGCCAGAACGAGCGCTCCCAGTTCCAGAACAAGGATAAGGCCATGCAGATGCTGAAGGCCAAGCTGTACATGCTCAAGCAGGAGGAAAACGCCCAGAAGCTTTCCGGCATCCGCGGCGAGGTGAAGGAGATCGGCTGGGGCAACCAGATCCGTTCCTATGTCTTCCAGCCCTACACCATGGTCAAGGACCACAGGACCAATTACGAAACGGGAAATGTGGACGCGGTGATGGACGGAAGCCTGGACGGCTTCATCAACGCCTATCTCAAGTGGATCAGCACCGGGAAGGCGGAAGGAGAAGAACAGTAAGTTGAAAGCGGTAATCGTGCCGGATATCCTGGCATAATTGCCGCTTTTGGGCTTATGCCCATTTCTCCTGTAAGATTGACTTCTTTTACTGTTGGAAGTATAATAAATCATACAAACAGCATACTAATGTATGGAATTGTTAATGAAAAAGGAGTAAAAGGAGGCGAAAGAATGGCTGAACAGGTGTTGATACAATTCCGTGTGGATAAGGATTTGAAACAGGATGTAGCAGATATTTGTGATGCGCTTGGAACGGATATACCGACTGTTTTCCGGATGTGTATGAAGCAGATTATCATAACAAGAGGCATTCCTTTTTCTACGAGACTTCCTGAAAAGGCTGTGACCAGAGAGGAAGCGCTCGACGCATTTGAAGAGATGCGGAGACAGGCGGCTGATGTGCCGGAGATGAGTCTGGAAGAAATCAACGGGGAGATCCGCAGTGCCAGAGCCGACAGGAGAGATATTGACAGATATGGATGACCTGATATTTTATGAGGTTACGATGCAAAAACGAAATGACGGTGCTTATCTGGTGACCGGAAACCAGAAGCATTATCCGATAAGGGATTTTATTGTTACTCCATCAGAAATGGTGGAAATCCTGGATAAAGAGTATAGGGATTTTTGAGAAACAAGACGCAAAAAGCATCGGCCACTTTTGTAATGGACCGATGCTTTATTCGCTCATGGGTCTGATATCACGCTGCTTGCAGCGGGGTGGTTCGTTTCATGCTTACTGGCCGTTCCTTTTGCTCATCAGCTCCAGATAAAAGTTGGAGTAGGTGGTATTCACGTAAGGAATCACGAACAGCAGTCCGATGCAGCAGGTGAGAAGCCCCAGCAGATACAGCGGGATAAAGCTCATATCCAGATAGAAGCGTCTCGCCTTGCTTCCCTTCATGATCCTGCGGCTGTAGCGCAGACACTGGAGGGCGGTAAAGTCCGGGAAATCCAGCATCACAAAATAGCTCTGGGAATACATCAGGCTGATGATCACGGAGACGATCAGTCCGAAGCAGAAAGTGACGGCAACGGGGATCAGCATGTAGATCGAATCGATCACCATCCACAGGCCAAGCACGACAAACAGCGGAACATAGGCTGCCAGCATCAGAAGGAGCTGCAGCAGCTGGATCAGGATCGCCCGGTCCGGATGATGGGTGAAGCCGTAAAACACGTCGCTCACCCGGATATTCCCGCCGCAGGAAATGTTCAGATACAGATAGGTCTGTCCTGCGATAAAGATGCCGCCCAGAAGCTGCATCAGACACTCCACGATAAAGCTGCCGATGGCTCCGGGGATGGTCTGCGGATTCAGCGGGAATGAAATGACGCCGCTGATCGAAAGCATGATGATCTCCACGGCCAGGACGGCAGGGATCACCGTGCCGTATTTTCCAAGAAGCTGCCCCTTTGCCCGGGCCTTCAGCTCGGCTGAGGTTGCATGTCTTTCCATAATGTTTTCTCTCCTTAACTGGTATAAACTGCGCAGGGCTCTTCGCGGTCAGCCGCCGTAGATGTCCTCGATCTCATCCCAGGCGTCGTCAAAGCTTTCCCCGTAAAAGTATTCGTAATACTGGTTGAGCTGCCGGTGGAAATCCTCCTTCAGCTCCGGCTCCGTGAACAGGAGCAGGAAAGCGCCTGCCACCACCAGAACATTGAGAATGAGGCCCAGAATGCCCGTGAGCACGCCCACCTTCGCGTTGGGCAGCATGACACGGTCGTTTCCCTTGGACAGCAGGGCCAGGATGATGGAAAGGCCTCCGCAGACGAGAGGCGGAAAGACCGTCCCCGTAAACGCGCTGAGGATGGCAATGATGCCAAGCACCAGAGACGCCGTCGCAAAGGCGCTTCCCGGATGTCTGGTGGGCGGCGCGTAATAGGGCGGCACGCCGGAATTTCCGTTCTGCCAGGGCGGGATCGGCCCGTTATTGTAATTGTCCATTTCTTTTTCTACCTCCATGCCGAAGCGTTTCTGACCGCGGCGGGCGCGGGATGTGGTAAGCTTCTGGAACCCATTGTAGCACGCGGGAAGGCGCATGACAAATGAAAAAAGTATGAAGGAGAAGACGGTCTGGCTGGAAGCTGGTTCCTGCTCAGGTCAGTGCAGGTCATTTGCTGGCCGGCACATAAGAAAAGCGTTCCGGCCTGAATCCGGCCCGCCTATCGCTGCATGCTTCTACGGCAGAAATCAGAAGAATGGCATGCTGACCCGTAGAGATTGAGAGCTTACTACGGCCAAAAAGGGAAATTTCGATTCCTGTACCGTAGATTTTGGTGGCTTTATACGGTAGAAAGTATAATTCTGCCATTTTTACCCGTAGTGAGTGGTAAAATCCTACGGTAAGAATCAAAGAAATCGATTTTTTACCCGTAGTAAGTGGCAAAATCCTACAGCAGGAATCAGGAAAATCGGATCGTTGTCCGCAGCAGGCGGCTTTCTTATGCCGGCCCCGGTTGCGGAAGCCCGAAAAGGCGTTGAAAAACTTTCGACATCCCCGAAAGACTTCCCGCAAAAGCTTTGTGCCTCCGGAGACGTCAGAAAATCAGATTACAGACAATATGTAACGATAAACAATAATATGGATTTGATCCGCATAGTTGTATATAATGAAAAGGATGAAGGAGCAGGAGAAGGCTATGGAACTATTATCAGCAAAAAAAACAGCAGATCATTTTCCTATTTCAGAGCGGCGCATGCAGGA
>DXDD01000106.1 GCA_019115665.1 Candidatus Eisenbergiella pullistercoris
GTTACTGTTCAGCCTTCGGCAGAACAGTAACGGCATCCGGCCATTCCAATCGCTTCGCGATGGGCCGGATGCTTCCTTCCTGTACGTTTTTGTACGGTCTGCGCAGTAAATGCGCAGACCTGTCTGAACAGTAACCTTACCTTTTCTTTACATCTCCCGAAACAGAAAAAGATTGAATATCCGTTTTCGATATAGTATGATGGAGGAAAGCCGCGCGGAGGCTTTCGGGGAAGCGGACGGAAACCGGCGCATCCGGACGGAAAGCACGGAAGGCGGCGGAAGGCGAGGTGGAGGATATGGAGCAGGTCATTTTCTGGCTTGTTCTTCTGATCGTTCTGGTGCTGATCGAGATCGCTACGCTGGGACTCACCACGATCTGGTTCGCGGGAGGCTCGCTGGCTGCGCTCATTGCCGCGGCGTTCGGCGCTCCGCTCTATCTGCAGATCACGCTTTTCATAGCGGTATCGGCCGTTCTGCTTTTCTTTACCAGGCCTCTGGCGATGAAGTATTTCAACGGCAGCCGGGTGAAGACCAATGCAGAAAGCCTGATCGGCAGAAGGGCTGTGGTGAAGGAAGAGATCGATAATCTGAAGGCTTCCGGCCTGGTGAGCGTGAGGGGACAGGACTGGACGGCGAGAAGCGTCCGGGATGACGCTGTCATCCCTAAGGGAAGCGTTGTTGACATCCGCGCGATCAGCGGCGTGAAGCTGATCGTGGAGGAGAGAAAGGGAGGAGAATGAGATGATCATACCGCTGATCGTTCTGATACTGATCATACTGCTGCTGGCATCCTGCGTCAAGATCGTGCCGCAGGCGCAGGCCTATGTGGTGGAGCGCCTCGGCGCCTACCAGGGAACCTGGAGCGTGGGACTGAAGGTGAAGCTACCCATCATCGATAAGGTGGTGAGAAAGGTGAACCTGAAGGAGCAGGTGGTGGATTTCGCGCCGCAGCCCGTGATCACCAAGGATAACGTGACCATGCGGATCGACACGGTGGTGTTTTTCCAGATCACGGATCCCAAGCTGTATACCTACGGCGTGGAGAACCCGATCATGGCGATCGAGAATCTGACCGCGACCACGCTGAGAAATATCATCGGCGATCTGGAGCTGGATCAGACGCTTACCTCCAGAGAGACGATCAATACCAAGATGCGGGCGTCCCTGGATGTGGCGACCGATCCCTGGGGCATCCGGGTGACGAGAGTGGAGCTGAAAAATATCATCCCGCCGGCGGCCATTCAGGACGCCATGGAGAAGCAGATGAAGGCGGAGCGCGAGCGGCGTGAAGCGATCCTGCGCGCGGAAGGCGAGAAGAAGTCCACGATCCTGGTCGCGGAGGGTAAGAAGCAGTCCGCCATTCTGGAGGCGGAAGCGGAGAAGCAGTCCGCGATCCTGCGCGCCGAAGCGGAGAAGGAAAAGATGATCCGCGAGGCGGAAGGCGAGGCGGAAGCGATCCTGAAGGTTCAGCAGGCGACGGCTGACGGTATCCGCTTCATCCGCGAGGCGGGAGCCGACGAGACCGTGCTGAAGCTGAGAAGCCTGGAGGCTTTTGAAAAGGCGGCCGACGGCAAGGCGACGAAGATCATCATTCCGTCGGAGATTCAGAACCTTTCAGGGGTGCTGGCCTCCGCGAAAGAGGTGCTGAATTCCTGACGCGGATCGAAGGTTTTCAAAATCGAAGGCTTCCAAAATCGGAGACTTCCAGAAGCGAAGGCTTCCAAAATCGAAGATTTTCAAAAGAGACGAAACGGAACTGACGGGGGTTCTGCATCGAGGCCGGTGCGGAACCTCTTCCTGATGAAAGGAGAAAAAGGGATGGATTTAAAGGGACGCCATTTTCTGAAGCTGCTGGACTATACGCCCGAGGAGATCGGGTATCTGCTCGATCTCGCGGCGGATCTGAAGGAAAAGAAGAAGCAGGGGATTCCCGTGGACCGCTTCCGCGGGAAAAATATCGCGCTGATCTTTGAAAAAACGAGTACCCGGACCCGCTGCTCCTTTGAAGTGGCGGCGCACGATCTGGGTCTTGGGACCACCTATCTGGATCCGTCAGGCTCTCAGATCGGGAAAAAGGAGAGCATTGCGGATACCGCGAGGGTGCTGGGCCGGATGTATGAAGGGATCGAATACCGCGGTTTCGGACAGGAGATCGTGGAGGAGCTTGCCGCTCACGCGGGCGTGCCGGTGTGGAACGGCCTGACCAATGAATTTCATCCCACACAGATGCTGGCGGATCTTCTGACCATCCGGGAGCATCTGGGAAGGCTGAAGGGCGTAAAGCTTGTCTATATGGGCGACGCCAGATATAATATGGGAAATTCCTACATGGTCGCCTGCGCGAAGATGGGAATGCACTTTACGGCCTGCGCGCCCCGCTCCTATTTCCCCTCGGAGGAGCTGACGGAGCAGTGCCGGCAGATCGCCGCGCAGACGGGAGGCTCTGTCACGCTTACGGAGGACGCCATGGAGGGGACGAAGGGCGCAGATGTGATCTGTACGGACGTCTGGGTTTCCATGGGAGAGCCGGACAGCGTCTGGGAGGAGCGCATCGAGCTGCTTTCCCCTTATCAGGTGAACCGCCGCATCATGGAAAACGCGGACGGCGGCAGGGAAGGAAGCACGCTTTTCATGCACTGTCTGCCCGCGTTTCATGACCTGAAGACCACGATCGGAAAGCAGATCGGAGAAAGGTTCGGCCTTTCCGAGATGGAGGTGACGGACGAGGTGTTTGAATCTCCCGCGTCCGTCGTATTCGATGAGGCCGAGAACCGGATGCATACCATCAAGGCGGTGATCGCCGCGACGCTCGGCTGGCCGGAGGAAGAAAAGCATTGAGAAAGGCGGAGGTTCTTGCGCTGCTGCGGGAAAGCGGCGGTTATCTGTCCGGACAGGAGCTGTGCGGACGGCTGGGCGTTTCCCGGACGGCGGTGTGGAAGATCATCAATCAGCTGAAGGAAGAGGGCTACGGGATTGAAGCGGCGCCGAACAGGGGCTACCGCCTGCTCGCGTCTCCGGATCTGCTGGGAGAAGGAGAGATCGCGAGCCGTCTGCGTACGAAGTGGGCCGGGAGAAACCTGATCTTCCGTCAGACGACGGGCTCTACCAATACGGACGCCAAGGCGGAAGCGGAAAAAGGAGCTCCGGAGGGGACGCTGGTGGTCTCCGAAAGACAGGAAACGGGACGGGGAAGACGGGGCAGGCAGTGGTTTTCCCCGGAGGGGAGCAATCTTTATTTTACCCTTCTGCTCCGCCCGGCCTGCGCGCCGGATCAGGCCAGCATGCTCACGCTGGTGATGGCGCTGGCTGCGGCGGAGGCCGTGAGGGAGCAGGGGCTGGATGCCGGGATCAAATGGCCCAACGATATCGTGGTTTCCGGAAAAAAGGTATGCGGCATTCTGACGGAAATGAGCGCGGAGCCGGATTTCATCCATTATGTGGTGATCGGAACGGGGATCAATGTGAATCAGAGTTTTTTCCCGGAAGAAATCGCGGAAACGGCGACCTCTCTGCGCCTGGAGAAGGGAGAGCGCATCGTCCGGGCGCAGCTGCTTGCCGATGTGATGAAGCGTTTTGAAGCCGCCTATGCCAGGTTTCTGGAAACCCGTGATCTGTCCGGGATCCGGGCGGATTATGAGCGGCTCCTTCTGAATAAGGACAGGCCTGTCCGCGTCCTGGATCCGAAAGGGGAATATGAGGGAACCGCGGCGGGGATCAACGATAACGGGGAGCTTCTTGTGACGCGGCAGGACGGAAGTACGGAATGCGTATATGCCGGCGAGGTCTCCGTCCGCGGCATTTACGGTTATGTGTGAGACGGGAAAGGAAGAGCGTATGAAGGAAACGGGGCAGGTCGTGCTCTGCGGAGCCAATTCCTACGAACAGAAATATTTTTTCAATCCGGATTTTAAAATGCTGCCGCAGTCTGTCCAGGATGAGCTGCATATCATCTGCGTGCTGTTCACGGAGGAAGCGGGAGGTATTTTCACGATCCTGTTTGAGCCGGACGGCGGCGTGAGCCTGGAAACGCAGGCCGCCGAGGAGGATTACCTTTATGACGAGGTGAGCGCCGGGCTGCTGCTCGGCGAGATCCGCAGAAAGCGGAAGGAGCTGCTGGAATCCCTGAGTCTGTACTACCGCGCGGCGGTGCTGAAGGAGGATGTGGGGGATCTGCTGGAGGAGTGACGGGAAAACGTTCCCGGTCGGAATGCCGCGGCGGGCGGCGAAAGGAAACGATATGATTTTAGCGATCGATGTTGGAAATACGAACATTACCTGCGGGGTATATGAAGGGAAAAAGCTGGTGACCACCTTCCGGATGATGTCGAAAATGTCCCATACGTCTGACGAATACGGGATGAATATCAGACAGCTTCTGATGTTTGACGGGATCACGAAGGAGCAGATCGAAGGGACCGTGATCGCCAGCGTGGTTCCGAATATCATGCATTCCCTGGTCGGGGGGATCACCCGGTATCTGGGCACGCGCCCGCTGATCGTCGGGGCAGGGACCCGGACCGGAATCCGGATCATTACGGAAAATCCCAAGGAGATCGGGCCGGACCGGATCGTGGATGCGGTGGCGGCCTATGAAAAATACGGCGGCCCGGTTCTGGTGCTGGATTTCGGGACGGCGACCACCTACGATTATGTGACGAAGGAGGGCTGTTTTGCGGCGGGCATCACGGCGCCCGGCATCCGCATCAGCGCCAAGGCTCTGTGGGAGGATACGGCGAAGCTTCCCGTGGTGGAGATCCGAAAACCCAAAAGCATCCTGGCGCAGGAGACCATTTCCAGCATGCAGGCGGGGCTTGTCTTCGGACAGATCGGACAGACGGAATATATCGTCAACATGGTGAAAAAGGAAACCGGCATCCCGGATATGAAGGTGGTTGCCACCGGCGGGCTGGGACGCATCATTGCGGATGAGACGGATGTGATCGATATATACGACAGCTCGCTGACGCTGGACGGACTGCAGATCATTTATGAAAAGAACAGAAGATGATCCGTCCGGAAGCGAAAAAAGGACAGGAGAGAAGAAAAGACGAAAATGGAAGGACTTCGGATCGGAAGCGTGACTTTGGACAACCGGGTGATCCTCGCACCAATGGCAGGGGTAAGTGACCTGCCATTTCGTCTGCTCTGCAGGCAGCAGGGAGCGGGGATGGTGTGCAGTGAGATGGTGAGCGCCAAAGCGATTTATTATAAAAACAAAAATACGGAAAGCCTCCTTGAGATCCACGAACAGGAGGGGCCGGTTTCCCTGCAGCTGTTCGGGAGCGACCCGGAGCTGATGGCGCAGATGGCGAAGCGAATAGAGGAACGTCCCTTTGCCGTTCTGGATATCAACATGGGCTGTCCGGTCCCCAAGGTGGTAAATAACGGAGAAGGCTCCGCCCTGATGAAGGACCCGCTGCTGGCCGGCCGGATCATCTCTGCGGTTGCGGGCGCGGTGAAAAAGCCGGTTACCGTGAAGATCCGCAAGGGCTTTGACGAGGAGCATGTGAACGCGGCGGAGCTGGCCCATATCGCCCAGGAGAGCGGAGCGGCGGCCGTCACCGTCCACGGCAGGACGAGACAGCAGTTCTATTCCGGAAAGGCGGACTGGGACATCATCGCGCAGGTAAAGGCGGCAGTCCGCATCCCGGTGATCGGCAACGGGGACGTGACCGGGCCGGAGACGGCAAAACAGATGCTTGCGCAGACCGGCTGCGACGCGGTGGCGATCGGCCGGGCTGCCAGAGGGAACCCGTGGATCTTCGGCCGGACGGCGCATTATCTGGAAACCGGAGAGCTGCTCCCCGTACCTTCCCGGGAAGAAATGCGGGAAATGATCCTGCGCCACGCTTCCCTTCTGGTGCAGTATAAGGGAGAGCATACGGCCATTCTGGAAATGAGAAAGCATGTGGGCTGGTATACCGCAGGCTGGCCCGGTTCTTCCAGGCTGCGGGAACGGGTCTGCCGGATGGAAACCCTTGAGGAGCTGAGAGCTCTGTTTGGCGAAACGGCAGAGGGAGCGGAAAACGTTCCTTCCTGAATTTTCCCGTATGAAAGGGCGCGCCTGTGCATAGTCTGGAATATGGAATATCTGGACGCTTATCTGATCAGGGATACGACGGAAAAAGACGTTTCCCCTTCCCGCTTCCGGTTTCCGATCTGTCTGCCGGAGCGTTTTTCGGACAGGGACGGCGAGGCGGAGATCGCCTTCGTGATGATCCCGCCCCGCTGGCTGGGCCGGCCGGAGAGGCTGGGAAAGAGGCTTATCAGGACAAAGCGGCGCTGGCCGCCCCGCGGGCAGGTCTGGTACGAGGACAGGATCCGGAAGGCGCTGGACATCGGGAAAACGGCGGCTGCAGCTCCGCTTCCGGCACCGTTCTGGAGCTTTCGCTTTTATCAGGAGCAGCCCTTTCGGGAGAACCTGGTGCTCCTTCTTCCGGAGCCGGATGCGGCCCAAAAGGGGCGGCTGCCTTCTGAACAGGAGCGGTGGATGAGGGAGCTTCTGGGAGAGAAGATCGGAAGGCTGAACAGCCTGCTGTTGGTGAGTCCGGTTTTTTCGGAAACGGCGGGAAGCGTCCCGCTGACGGAAAAGGGCTCCTGGCTGGAACGCGTCTATCAGGAAACGGGGCTTCCGGCAGCCGGCGCGGGGCGGCTCCCATCGCATTACCGGAACAAAAGGCCGGACAGCGCTGTCTGCATCGATGCCTGTCCATGTGCAGGCGTCCCTTACCGGAGCCTGCCGGAGGGAACGCTTTATCTGGATATGACATCTGAGGCGGAGAAGGAGCGTCTCCTGTATGCGAAGCGGCGGGATATCCGCTATGAGAGCCTCCGGAGATACCTTGACACGTATGTGAGAAAAAGGTATAATACGAACCGTTGTAAAAAGGAAGAAAAAGACCGTCGGCATCTGCCGTCCGGGGCTTTCAAAGTTATGAAGAGGAAAGGGAATGAAGATGGAAGAGAAAAAAAATATCCTTACCTATGAAGGGCTCCGCAGGTATGAGGATGAGCTGCATGAACTGAAGGTTGTGAAGAGGCAGGAAGTGGCCCAGAAGATCAAGGAAGCCAGAGAGCAGGGCGATCTGTCCGAGAATGCGGAATATGATGCGGCGAAGGATGAACAGAGGGACATTGAGGCGAGGATCGAGGAGCTGGAGAAGATCCTCAAGAACGCCGAAGTCGTGGTAGAGGACGAGGTGGATCTGGAAAAGATCAACATCGGCTGCCGCGTGAAGATCCTGGATCTGGAATATAAGGAAGAGCTGGAGTATAAGATCGTGGGATCCACCGAGGCCAACAGCCTGAAGGGAAAGATCTCCAACGAGTCTCCCGTGGGAAAGGCGCTGATCGGCGCGAAGGTGGGAGACGTGGTAAACGTGGAAACCCAGGTGGGAAATCTGCAGTACAAGGTGCTGGAGATCCAGCGCTCCAACTGAGAACGGAAGCCATATTCGAGAAAAAAAGGTCTGCCGGCAGCGGCAGATCTTTTTTTAGGTCGCCTTTCGCCTGATCTGTAGTGAGAAAAAATGGCCGGAAACTGCTGAATGAAATTTATAAATATTTATAAATTTACAGGATTTAGTCAATTATGGAGCTGTGACATATCCGGAGAGTCTTTCATGAGGCTCGACAAATCAAGATTTTTGGTGCCTGCCGGTTTTTTTCTGGGAAATCATGACCAAATTCTTAATATAACCGAAAAATTGAATATTTTTTCAAAGAGTTGTTGCAAAGTGAATGGGAAGTGGTGTACAATAAACAAATACGAAATCCAAAAGGGTCAAAAGGTAATGGAGGGATTTTAAAATGACCAAAGCACAGATCTTGAAAAAGGAAATTTTAAGTCAGTACAGAAGCGTAAGGCAGTTTGCCCTTGAGATGCAGATTCCTTACAGCACTCTGGTGACGGCGCTGGAACGAGGGATCGACGGAATGGCTTACGGCACGGTGATCAGAATGTGCAGCAAGCTGAACCTGAATCCTGTGGACTTCAGCTCTCTGGAGAGAGACACCACCATCAGCGAGCAGCTTCTGGAAAACAGAGTGATGCAGTATTATGTGAAGCTGAATCAGGAAGGACGGGACAAGATCCTCGGCCTGATGGACGACTTTGTACAGATTAAGAAGTACAAGGCAAAATAACGCATAAGGAGAGAGTTTCATGCACTATGATTATCTGATTGTAGGAACGGGGCTGTTTGGAGCGTGCTTTGCTCATGAGATGCATAAGGCTGGGAAGAGCTGCCTGGTGATTGACAGAAGAGACCATATTGCCGGAAATATCTACACGCAGGAAAGTATGGGCATCCAGGTACACAGGTACGGTGCCCATATTTTTCATACCTCGGACAGACAGATCTGGGATTATATAAGGGGATTTGCAGAGTTTAACCATTATATCAATTCGCCGGTTGCCGTCTATAAGGACGAGCTGTATAATCTCCCTTTTAATATGAACACCTTCAGCCGGATGTGGGGGATAAAGAAGCCGGCGGAGGCGAAGAAGATCATAGAGGACCAGATCGCCGGACTGCAGATCGGAGAGCCGCAGAACCTGGAGGAGCAGGCGCTGTCGCTGGCGGGGCGCGACGTATATGAGAAGCTGATCAAGGGCTACACGGAAAAGCAGTGGGGGAGAGACTGCCGTGAGCTTCCGGCTTTTATCATCAAAAGAGTGCCGCTCAGGTTCCGGTATGACAACAATTATTTCAACGACCCCTATCAGGGGATCCCGATCGGCGGGTATACGCAGATCGTGGAGAAGATGCTGGAGGGCAGCACGGTCCGCACCGGCGTTTCCTACCGGCGGTTCCTGGAGGAAAACGCTTCCCGGACAGAGCCGGATACCTGGGACAGGCTGCTGTATACGGGCATGATCGACGAGTATTTCGGTTATCGGCTGGGCGCGCTGGAGTACCGCTCCCTGCGCTTTGAGACTGAGGAGCTTCCGGAGGAGGATAACTATCAGGGAAATGCCGTAGTCAATTATACGGACAGAGAGGTTCCCTATACCCGAATCATCGAGCACAAGCATTTTGAGTTCGGAACGCAGCGCGGAACCATCATCACCAGGGAATATCCCGCAAAGTGGAAGCCGGGCGACGAGCCCTACTATCCGGTAAACGACGGGAAGAATACGGAGCTGTATGAGAAGTACCGCGCGCTGGCGGAGAAGGAGGAGAACGTTCTCTTCGGCGGACGGCTGGGCGGATACCGGTACTATGATATGGATAAGGTGCTCCGGGCGGCGCTGGATCTGGCGCAGAAGGAGCTTTCCTGAAGCAAAAGAGCACGAAAGGAAAAAAGGGGATTGCGCTTTTTTCTTTTCGTGCTATAATATTGCCAAAATGATTTGAATATCAAATAATTAAATTATCAAGAAATAAGAAGTTCAAAAAGAAATGGAGGAAGCAGATGAACTGGGAGCAGGCCAATCAGGATCTGGAGGAAAGACGGAAGAAAGCGTTTCTCGGAGGTGGAGAAGCGAAGATACAGAAGCAGCATGACGGCGGGAAGCTGACGGCAAGGGAGAGACTGGAGCTGCTGTTTGACAAGGGAACCTTTGTGGAGACGGATGCCCTGGTGGAATCCAGGATCGATGATTTTGATCTGGACAAAAGAAGGGTTCCCGGAGACGGCGTGGTGACGGGCTACGGTTATGTGGAAGGAAGGCTGGTCTATGCGGCCAGCGAGGATTTCACCGTGATCGGCGGAACGCTGGGAGAAAGCCATTCCATGAAGATCCGCAGGATCCAGGATATGGCGCTGGAGATGAAAGCGCCCTTTGTGTGCATCAACGACAGCGGCGGAGCCAGGATCGAGGAGGGGATCGATTCCCTCAGCGGCTATGCGGGCATGTTCTTACGCCACACGAAGGCCAGCGGCGTGATCCCTCAGATCGCCGTGATTCTGGGACCCTGTTCCGGAGGCGCCTGCTACGCGCCCGCCATCTGCGACTTTATTTTCATGGTGAAGAACACCTCCAAGATGTTCATTACCGGGCCGAACGTGGTCAAGACCGTCATCAACGAGGAAACTACGGTGGAGGAGCTGGGCGGAGCGAAGGTGCATGCGGAAAAGAGCGGCGTTTCCCACTTCACCTACGACAGCGAGCAGGAGTGCCTGATGGGCGTGAGAAAGCTGCTCAATTATCTGCCTTCGAGCTATGACAAGAAGGCCCCGGTCATCCTCCGGGAAGAAAAGAAGGCCCTGTCCAGAAGCTTCAACCGCGTGCTGGAACGCATGGGCGGCCTGGGAAGAAGGCTGCACGGAAAAAAGGAAAGGGAGGTGCGCGCCATGGTCTCCGGCACGGAGGCCGGCCTGGAGGAAGCGCACCGCAGGAAGCTGAATCCCTGCTCCCTTCTGACCTCCATCGTTCCGGACAACTCCAGACATGCCTATGACGTGAAGAAGGTCATCGACTGCGTCGTGGACTGGGACAGCTTCTTTGAGGTGCAGGCGGAATTCGCCAGGAACGTGGTAGTCGGCTTCGCGCGCATGGAAGGAAATACGGTGGGCATCGTGGCGAACCAGCCCATGGTGATGGGCGGCTCCCTGGATTATCACGCGTCCGACAAGGCGGCACGCTTCATCCGTTTCTGCGACTGCTTCAGCATCCCGCTGATCACTCTGGTGGATGTGCCCGCTTTCCTGCCCGGCACCGCACAGGAGCATAACGGCATCATCCGCCACGGCGCGAAGATGCTCTACGCCTATTCGGAGGCCACCGTTCCCAAGATCTCCGTCATCCTGAGAAAGGCCTACGGCGGCGCTTACATCGCCATGAACTCCAAGGAAATGGGAGCGGATTATGTGTATGCCTGGCCCATCGCGGAGATCGCCGTGATGGGAGCCGAAGGGGCGGTAAACATCGCCTTCCGCAGAAAGATCAAGGCGGCGGACGATCCGGAGGCCATGCGCGCCGAGTGCATCCGCGAGTATGAGAAGCGCTTCCTGAATCCTTACGTCGCGGCTTCCCGCGGCTTTGTGGACGAGGTCATCCACCCGGAGGAAACCAGAGAGCGGCTGCTTGCTTCCCTGAAGGCCTTTTCCGGAAAGGAAGCGGCGGCTCCGAAAAAGAAGCATGGAAATATTCCGCTGTGATCCCGCGGCCCTGCCCGCCGGCCGGCTGTGGGAGCGGAAGCCCGGCGGATGAGGCGGCAGCAGGCCGGTGAAGCGGAAGCCCGGCGGATGATCAGAGAAGCGGCAGACGCGGTCAGTTGACGCGCCCGCCGCTTCTGCTGTATGATGGAAAACGGAAACAGACGATGCGGCAGGATGTGAGAACCGCAGGAAAGGAGGCGGCGGCATGCCGGAGGAGGGAAGGATCTGCGTTTATCTGAAAAGTCTGCCCGTGCCGGAAAAAAGCGGCGCGGCGGGACATGCGAAGCAAAAGGAGCTTTCCCGCCGCTTCCTTCTGGAGACGGCCGGCGCTTATCTGAGGCGGCTGGGACGGCCGGAACGGACGGACGGCTGGCAGGTGGAAGAAGGCGGACAGGGAAAGCCTTTTTTCGCCGGGCATCCGGAGATCTGCTTTTCCATCAGCCACAGCGGCTCCTTCTGGTGCTGCGCTTTTTCAGAGGCTCCTGTCGGTCTGGATCTCCAGACGCACAGCCTTCTGAAGAAGGAGGGGACTTTGCGGGACGAAGAACGCACGCGCCTGAGAACGGAGCGGATCGCGGAGCGTTTTTTTCATCCCTGCGAGCGGGCGTGGCTTCAGAAGGGAGGAGACTTTTTCGCGGTCTGGACGGCCAAGGAAGGCTATGTGAAATATACGGGAGAGGGCATGGCGAGAGACTTCGGCAGCTTTGCGGTCGCGGATGAGGCCGGACTGCTCGCAGCCGTGCGGACGGACGGCCCGGCGGCGGCTCTGCGTCCGCTGCCGGCGCCGCCCTCCTGCAGTCTCTGTCTGTGCGCGGAGAAAATCGGAGAGGTGGAGATTTTTCGCAAAATCCCTTGACGCATCCCCGGTCATATGCTATAGTCATAGGGCGAGATAAGATTTAGGTCTTTTTTTTATGCTTAAAATCAGGAAAATTACTCAGGCGGAGGTGGATGAACATGCGTACAAGAATCACACTGGCATGTACGGAGTGCAAGCAGCGCAACTACAACACGACGAAGGATAAGAAGGCGCATCCGGACCGGATGGAGACCAGGAAGTACTGCAGATTCTGCAAGAAGCACACGGTACACAAGGAAACAAAATAATTTCCGGTGGGAGGGCGGCTTTCTGCCGGTTTCCCTCAGGAACGTGTGCCGCGTATGACCCTGACCGATCGGGCGTCTGAGCGGCAGAATGTGAGGAAAGAATGAATAATCCTTCAAAGGAAGCAAAAGCGACCAAACCGGCCAGACCGAAGTTTTTTCGCGGCGTGAAGGCGGAATTCAAAAAGATTACATGGCCGGATAAGGAGCTCCTGCTGAAGCAGTCTGTTGCTGTTGTTGCGATTTCCATCGTTCTGGGGGCGATCATTGCAGTGCTTGATCTGATCCTTCAGTATGCGGTTGATTTCCTTGTAAGATAACAGTGGCGGGGTGGACATATGGCAGAGGCGAACTGGTATGTTGTCCATACCTATTCCGGTTATGAGAATAAGGTAAAGGCCAACATTGAAAAGACAATTGAAAACAGGCATCTGGAGGATGAGATCCTGGAGGTCCGCGTTCCGCTGCAGGATGTGGTGGAGATGAAGAACGGAGCCAGAAGGGTCGTCCAGAAGAAGCTGTTCCCCGGTTATGTTCTGATCAATATGGTGATGAATGACGATACCTGGTATGTGGTGCGCAATACGCGCGGCGTGACCGGATTCGTCGGCCCGGGAAGCAAGCCGGTCCCGCTGACGGAAGCGGAAATGAAGCCGCTCGGCATTCAGACGGAGAACGTTTCCATCGACTTCGGCGAGGGAGACATGATCGTCGTTGTGGCCGGCGCCTGGAAGGATACGGTCGGCGTAGTCCAGAAGATCGACTACAGCAAGCAGACCGCTACGATCAATGTGGAGCTGTTCGGCAGGGAGACGCCTGTGGAGATCAGCTTCGCGGAGGTGCGTAAATCACAGTAGTCCGATGTTTGACGGAGAGATCCGTTGAGCTGTGGAAGCAGTGCTCCGGCCGGGCCGGGCCGCGCGGGATCCGCGCGCATGAAAATGGCTGCGCCATACCACATTATATTTAGGAGGTGCCTGACATGGCAAAGAAAGTTACCGGATACATCAAGTTACAGATCCCTGCGGGAAAGGCTACCCCGGCTCCCCCGGTCGGCCCTGCGCTCGGACAGCATGGTGTGAACATCGTTGAATTTACCAAGCAGTTCAACGCCAGAACAGCGGATAAGGGAGACCTGATCATCCCTGTTGTCATTACCGTTTACGCCGACAGAAGCTTCAGCTTCATCACCAAGACTCCGCCTGCGGCAGTTCTTCTGAAGAAGGCCTGCAATCTGAAGTCCGGATCCGGCGTGCCGAACAAGACGAAGGTTGCGACGATCTCCAAGGACAAGGTGAGAGAGATCGCCGAGCTGAAGATGCCTGACCTGAACGCGGCAAGCGTGGAAGCTGCGATGAGCATGATCGCTGGAACCGCAAGAAGCATGGGCATTGTAGTAGAGGACTGAGAAACACAGGCTGTTTCGTCTGAAAATCATTGGGAGCAGCATTCCGGCGGGAAAGCCGAAAATCACGAAGTGCTGCGTTAACCACCAACGGAGGAATGGAAAATGAAACATGGTAAGAAATATACTGAGGCTGCGAAGCAGGTAGACCGCAGCGTGGCATATGAGGCCGCTGACGCGATCGCTCTGGTAAAGAAGACGGCAACCGCCAAGTTTGACGAGACCGTTGAGGTTCACATCAGAACCGGCTGCGACGGCCGTCATGCGGAGCAGCAGATCCGCGGCGCCGTAGTTCTTCCCAACGGAACCGGTAAGACTGTAAGAGTTCTGGTTTTCGCAAAGGGAGATAAGGTAAACGAGGCAGAGGCTGCCGGAGCGGATTACGTGGGAGGCGATGAGCTGATCCCCAGGATCCAGAACGAAGGCTGGCTGGATTTCGACGTGGTTGTTGCAACCCCTGACATGATGGGCGTTGTGGGACGTCTCGGTAAGATCCTCGGACCCAAGGGCCTGATGCCCAACCCTAAGGCCGGCACGGTTACGATGGACGTGACCAAGGCTGTCAAGGATATCAAAGCCGGTAAGATCGAGTACAGACTGGACAAGTCCAATATCGTTCATGTGCCGATCGGAAAGGCTTCCTTCTCTGAGGAGAAGCTTCAGGAGAACTTCAACGCGCTGATGGATGCCATCGTAAAGGCAAGACCCTCCGCACTGAAGGGCCAGTACCTGAAGAGCATCACCCTCGCTTCCACGATGGGCCCTGGCGTAAAGGTTTCCACCGTGAAGTTCGGCTGATCCACTGACAATAAGCATAAAGAAAATAACGGGGCGGTCCCACTGTTTCAGACAGTGCGGCCGCCCTGTTTTGTGCGATAAGTCCGGAGAGCAGCCGCAGGGATGGGCAGGCGTGCCTGCACAGACATGCGGATATTCGACGGGCAACGGACAGGGAGCAGCGGAGCTGCGAGCTGGCGCGATAAGCCCGGCAGGCGGCTGACAGCCCTGCATGAACAGCCATTTGACTGGCGTTCGTTCTGAGGGAATGCTTCAGCGCCGCTTCCAGACCCTGTCCGGCTGCGCTTTTGCCGCGGGATAGCGGAACAGCAGGGTTTTCAGCGCCTGCCAGTTGAATGGAAGGAGCGGCCAGAGATAGCTTTTTCCTCCGAAGGTGGGCGTGGTGAGCACGGACAGGAGGATGAAAAGCAGCCCTCCCGAGAAGCCCCAGAGCCCTCCGAGTGCCGTGGCAATGAGGAGAAAGATCCGGTACAGCCGGATGCCGTCTCCGAATTCCAGGCTGGAAAGGGAGAGAGAAGCAAGCATGGTGACGGCGGCATAGAACAGGATCTCCATGGAAGCCCAGTTCAGCTCCACCGCCATATCCCCGATGATCAGCCCGCCGATGATGGAGAGGGAGCCGGAAAACTGACCGGAGCGCAGCGTGGCCGAGTAACGGAACAGATCCAGCAGGAATTCCACGGCGAACATGTAAAAAATGAGCGTCGGCCCGGGAAGCTCCTGGGTGGACAGCAGGTTCCATTTTTCAGAGAGCTGCGGATAATGCACGGTGAGAAGCAGAAACAGCGGCATGAGGAGAAGGCTGACGGGGATGCACAGAAAACGGACCAGCCGGAAATAAGTGCCGACCACCGTGTTCTTATAATAATCCTCCGGACTCTGGGTGAACTGAAAAATGGTACAGGGAAAAATCAGCACCGCGGGGGAATTGTCCACGATGACGGCGATATGTCCTTCCGTCAGATAGCTGCAGGCCACGTCCGGACGTTCCGTAAGAAAGATGGAGGGAAGAAGATGGAACCATTTTTTTCTCACCAGCAGCTCCTCCAGGCTCTTGGCCCCCATGGTCAGCGCCGTGACAGGAAGGGCGGAGAGGGCCTCCTTCACCTTCTTCACCAGCTCCATGTCGGCGACATCCTTCAGATAGGATACGGCCACATCGGTTTTGCTTTCGCTGCCGACGCTTGCCAGCTCAAAGGTGAGCCGGGGATCCCGGATGCGCCGCCGCATCAGATTGGCGTTGAAAAGAAGGGTTTCCACGAAACCGTCCCTTGCCCCCTTCGTCACTTTTTCCGAATCCGGTTCCGAAATGCTCCTGGCCGGATAGGTGCGCACGTCCAGAAGGACCGCCCGGTCAAAGCCGTCCAGAAGGAGCAGCGAAGGACCGCTCAGGAGATTGCGCAGGATATCGTCCCAGTCGCCGGACAGGGAGGTCTGCACATAGCCGATCTTGGAATCCACATATTTCTGAATTTCGTCTATCGTCTGATCCTGCGTATAGAGCGGATTCTGCAGGTCGGAAAAGATCTGCTGCAGGATTTCCACGCGCAGAAAGCCGTTTACGCCGATCCAGTAGCCCTTTGTTTTTCCCAGATACAGCCGCCTTGTTACCAGATCGAAGCTGGTTCCCAGAGGCAGGAGCCGGTGCGCCGTGCGGATATTTTCTTCAAGATCTGTGGATAATTTCATGAGATTGCACGCTCCCTGTTGAAAAAAAGATGTCATAAGGGGTAACCGTTCTGCCGAAGGCTGAACCGTTACCATACATGGTTATTGTGGACGGCAGGCGGGTTTTTTATGCTTGACGGAAAGAAGGGCATGCGGGATAATGAGGGCAGATATCGGATCCGACGCGGAAAGAACGGGGGAACTGGGATGCGCAGAAGAAGGAGAAAAAAGGGACTGCAGCTGTTCGGGATCGTACTGCTTCTTACCCTGTCGGCAGGAGCCGCGCTTCTGCTGACGGGATGGGCGATGCTGGAAAGGGACGTGCAGCTTGCGAGCGTTGAGGTCGCGGGCGCGGCTATCGTACAGGATGCGGGGGCGGCCGCTGCGCAGGACATGGGGGCGGCTGCCATGCAGGATACGGGAGCGGCTGCCATGCAGGATGGAACAGAAGGCGGCGCGCTTTTGCAGGATGCTGCGGAAGCAAAGGGAAAGTATGCCGCACTGCTTGCCGATCCGGCGCGGATGGCCGCGGAAAACGCCATACCGCTGATCCCGGGGGAGGAAGGGAAGATCACCCTGGCCTTTGCGGGAGATATCCTGTTTGATGACGGCTACAGCATCATGGCCCGGATGAAAAGCCGGGCGGGAGGCGGCAGCCTGGTGGACGCGGGCTTCGATGCGGCGATTCTGGAGCGGATGCGCGGCGCGGACATATTCATGGTGAATAATGAATTTACCTATACAAACCGGGGAGCGCCCATCGAAGGAAAAAGCTTTACCTTCCGCGCGGATCCGGCCCATGCGTCCCTGCTTCCCGAGATGGGGGCGGATATCGTGTCGCTGGCAAACAACCACTCCTATGACTATGGGGAAATTTCCCTTCTGGATACCCTGGACACTCTGGAGGCCGTCGGCATGCCCTATGTGGGAGCGGGCCGGAATCTGAGCGAGGCCGTCCGGCCGGTATATTTTGTCAGCGAAAATGTGAAGATCGCGTTCCTTTCTTCGACGCAGATCGAGCGGATGGACAATCCGAGCACGAGAGGAGCGACGGAGACCTCTCCCGGCGTTTTCCGCTCCCGGAATGTGGATCTGCTCCTTTCTGAAATAGAAAAGGCGAAGGCGGTCAGCGATTTCGTGGTGGTTTACGTTCACTGGGGAACGGAGAGCACCTCGGAACCGGACTGGTCGCAGCGGGAACAGGCCCCTCTGATCGCGCAGGCGGGCGCGGACCTGATCATCGGGGATCATCCTCATGTGCTTCAGGGGATCGAATTTATCGGCGATACGCCGGTAATCTACAGCGTGGGGAATTTTCTGTTCAATTCCCGGACTCTGGACACCTGTCTGGTGGAGGCGACGCTTGACGCGCAGACCGGCGGGCTCGTCTCCTTCCGCTTTGTCCCTGCCATTCAGAAGGACTGCCGTACCAGCCTCCTGACCGGCGGGGAGAAGGACCGCGTGATCGGCTACATGCAGAGCCTTTCGCCGGATGTGACGATGGATGCGGAAGGCTTCGTATCTCCCCGCTGAACCGCGGCCGGGCAGCTGCCCGCCGGCCTGTCAGGGAACCGGTACCGCTTCTGCGGCGGAAATCGGGAAAACCGAAAAAAGGGCCTTGACAAATCTTCCGGCATATGGTAGCTTATAAAAGGTTCTCAGGAACCTTGCCGAAGACAGCAGGTACCGGATACGGTGTAAGTCGGAAACGCCTGCCGAGGGAAGAGTTAACGCGCATGCGGCTGTCATGCCGCCTGATTTGGGAAAGGTTAAACTCTCTGCGTCTTCGCAGAGAGTTTTTTTCTTAAATGAAAACCGCCGCCGGGCGGGCCGTTTGCTCCTTTTCGGCACTGAAAGTATTTTCAGAAAAATCTATAAGGAGGTAAAGAAATGGCAAAGGTAGAACAGAAAGCGCCTGTGGTTGCAGAGATTTCCGAAGCGATCAAGGACGCGCAGTCAGTTGTTCTGGTTGACTATCGCGGACTTACCGTTGAGCAGGACACCGCTCTCCGTAAGCAGCTTCGCGAGGCCGGAGTAAACTACAAGGTTTACAAGAACACGATGATGAACTTTGCTTTCAAGGGAACGGACTTTGAAGGGCTTGCTCCTTATCTGGAAGGCCCCAGCGCAATCGCAATCTCCGCTACGGACGCTACGGCTCCCGCCAGAGAGCTTGCGAAATTCGCAAAGACCGCTGACAAGCTTGAGATCAAAGCCGGCGTTGTGGAAGGCACGGTATATGATGCGAAGGGAATGGTTGCGATCTCCCAGATTCCTTCCAGAGAAGAACTGCTTTCCAGACTGCTTGGAAGCATGCAGTCCCCGATTGCGAACTTCGCCCGTGTTATGAAGCAGCTCGCCGAGAAAGGCGGAGCCGCCGGATGTGAAGCTGCTCCCGCAGAGGAAGCAGCGCCCGCAGAAGCAGAAGCTCCTGCAGCAGAATAAGAATAAGATTAAATGGAGGTAGAAAAAATGGCTAAGTTATCCACTCAGGAAATTATCGATGCGATCAAAGAGCTGTCCGTACTGGAACTGAACGATCTGGTAAAGGCATGCGAGGAAGAGTTCGGCGTATCCGCAGCAGCGGGCGTTGTTGTTGCAGCAGCAGGCGCTGGTGAGGCTGCCGCCGCTGAAGAGAAGACCGAGTTCGACGTTGAGCTGACCGAGGTTGGCCCGAACAAGGTTAAGGTTATCAAGGTTGTCCGCGAGGTTACCGGCCTTGGCCTGAAGGAAGCGAAGGACGTTGTTGACGGAGCTCCCAAGGTTGTTAAGGAAGGCGCTTCCAAGGAAGAGGCTGAAGAGATCAAGTCCAAGCTGGAAGCCGAAGGCGCTAAGGTTACCCTTAAATAATCGAAAGCCTTTCAGAAAAAGAAACGCGCAGGCCGCCGTTTCGCCGGGATACCGGCGGGACGGCGGCTTTTTGGGTTCCCGCTGCCGGTCTGCCGGCGAACAGGAGCCTCAATGCTTCCAAATGTAAAATATGTAAAATTTCAGGTTGACTCGTCTAACTGCTTGTAGTATACTGGATAGTGCACTATTGTGGTAAGCCATACTATTTTTGTGCGTAAAACCGGAAATAAAGTATCGCGCTGACTGCTGCCGGGGCTTATGGCCGCCTGCAGCCGACCGTTCGCCGGCCATGAGGTTCGGCGGACAAATCATTAGAACGGGGTGAAAATGTCAATGGAAAAGAACAGAATACGTCCGATTGCCACAGGCAGGAATATGCGTATGAGTTATTCACGGCAGAAGGAAGTATTGGAGATGCCGAACCTGATCGAAGTCCAGAAGGACTCCTATCACTGGTTTCTGACCGACGGACTGAAAGAGGTTTTCGACGACATCTCTCCAATCGAAGACTACAGCGGCCATCTGAGCCTGGAGTTCGTGGATTTCGAGCTGTGCGAGGATGACGTCAAGTATTCGATCGAAAAGTGCAAGGAAAGAGACGCGACATATGCTGCTCCGTTAAAGGTGAGAGTCCGCCTTTATAATAAGGAAAAGGAAGAGATCACGGAGCATGAGATTTTCATGGGCGATCTCCCCCTGATGACGGAGACGGGAACCTTTGTCATCAACGGCGCAGAGCGTGTTATCGTCAGCCAGCTGGTGCGTTCCCCCGGTATTTATTATGGAATCGGCCATGACAAGATCGGAAAGAGGCTTTACAGCTGCACGGTGATCCCCAACCGCGGCGCATGGCTGGAATATGAGACGGACTCCAACGACGTGTTCTATGTGCGTGTGGACCGGACCAGGAAGGTTCCGATCACCGTGCTGATTCGTGCGCTGGGCGTAGGAACCAACGACGAGATCCGCGCGCTGTTCGGCGATGAGCCCAAGATCGAGGCGAGCTTCACGAAGGATACCGCCGAGAACTATCAGGAAGGTCTTCTTGAACTGTACAAGAAAATCCGTCCCGGCGAGCCTTTAAGCGTGGAGAGCGCGGAGAGCCTGATCAACGCCATGTTCTTCGACCCCAGAAGATATGACCTGGCCAAGGTCGGCAGATATAAGTTCAATAAGAAGCTGATGCTCAGGAACCGGATCCGCGGCTTTGTGCTGGCGGAGGATGTGGTGGATACCACGACGGGAGAGCTGATCGCGGCTGCCGGGACGAAGGTGACGGCGGAGCTGGCGGATCAGATCCAGAACGCGGCCGTGCCTTATGTTTATGTGCAGACCGAGGAGAGAAATGTAAAGGTTCTTTCCAGCATGATGGTTGACATTACCCATTATGTGGACTGCAATCCGAGAGAGCTTGGCGTGACCGAGCTGGTATATTATCCGGAGCTGCAGAAAATTCTGGATGAGCATTCCGGAGATCCGGAGGAGCTTGCGGAGGCGATCCGTAAGAACGTCCATAAGCTGATCCCGAAGCATATTACCAAGGAAGACATTCTGGCTTCCATTAACTATAACATCCATCTGGAGTACGGCATCGGAAACGACGATGATATCGACCATCTGGGCAACCGCCGGATCCGTGCGGTGGGCGAGCTTCTGCAGAACCAGTACCGCATCGGCCTTTCCAGAATGGAGAGAGTGGTCCGCGAGCGCATGACCACTCATGACGCGGAGGAGATCTCTCCGCAGGTGCTGATCAACATCAAGCCCGTACAGGCTGCGGTGAAGGAATTCTTCGGTTCCTCCCAGCTGTCCCAGTTCATGGATCAGAATAACCCGCTGGGCGAGCTGACCCATAAGAGACGTCTTTCCGCTCTGGGACCCGGAGGATTGAGCCGTGACCGTGCCGGATTTGAGGTGCGTGACGTACATTATTCCCATTACGGAAGAATGTGCCCCATTGAGACGCCTGAAGGACCCAACATCGGTCTGATCAACTCCCTCGCCTGCTATGCCAGGATCAATGAGTACGGCTTTGTGGAGGCTCCTTACAGAAGGATCGACAAGTCCGATCCGGCAAATCCGCGGGTGACGGACGAGGTCGTATACATGACGGCGGATGAAGAGGATAACTACCATGTGGCGCAGGCGAACGAAGCGCTGGATGCGGACGGACATTTTGTGAGAAACATGGTTTCCGGCCGTTACCGTGAGGAAACCCAGGCTTATCCGAAGGCCATGTTCGACTTCATGGACGTGTCCCCGAAGATGGTATTCTCCGTGGCGACCGCGCTGATCCCCTTCCTGGAGAATGACGACGCGAACCGCGCGCTGATGGGATCCAACATGCAGCGTCAGGCCGTTCCGCTTCTGACCACGGAGGCTCCCGTTGTGGGAACCGGTATGGAGGTGAAGGCCGCCGTTGACTCCGGCGTCTGCGTAGTGGCGAAGAAGTCCGGAACCATCGACTATGTATCCTCCAACATGATCCGCATGACGGCGGATGACGGAGAGAAGATCGAATATCATCTGACCAAGTTCGCAAGAAGCAACCAGAGCAACTGCTACAACCAGAGGCCCATTGTATTCAAGGGAAACCGGGTTGCCGCAGGACAGGTGATCGCGGACGGCCCTTCCACCTCCGAAGGAGAGCTGGCGCTGGGCAAGAACCCGCTGATCGGCTTCATGACCTGGGAAGGCTATAACTACGAGGACGCCGTTCTTCTGAGCGAGCGTCTGGTACAGGACGACGTATATACCTCCGTGCATATTGAGGAATATGAAGCGGAGGCAAGAGATACCAAGCTGGGGCCGGAGGAGATCACCAGAGACGTTCCCGGCGTGGGTGACGACGCCTTAAAGGATCTGGATGACAGAGGAATCATCCGCATCGGCGCGGAGGTGCGCGCAGGGGATATCCTGGTCGGAAAGGTGACGCCAAAGGGCGAAACCGAGCTGACCGCAGAGGAAAGGCTGCTTCGCGCCATCTTCGGCGAGAAGGCCAGAGAGGTGAGAGATACCTCCCTGAAGGTTCCTCATGGAGAATACGGAATCGTTGTGGACGCCAAGGTGTTCACCAGAGAGAACGGCGACGAGCTGTCTCCGGGCGTGAACCAGGCCGTGCGCATTTATATCGCGCAGAAGAGAAAGATCTCCGTGGGCGACAAGATGGCAGGCCGTCACGGAAACAAGGGTGTTGTTTCCCGCGTGCTTCCGGTGGAGGATATGCCCTATCTGCCTAACGGCCGTCCGCTGGATATCGTTCTGAACCCGCTGGGCGTGCCTTCCCGTATGAACATCGGACAGGTGCTGGAGATCCATCTTTCCCTGGCGGCAAAGGCGCTGGGCTTCAACGTGGCGACGCCCGTATTCGACGGCGCCAACGAGCACGACATCATGGATACCCTGGATCTGGCCAACGATTACGTGAATCTGAGCTGGGAAGAATTTGAAGCGAAGCATAAGGATGAACTGCTTCCCGAGGTGATGCAGTATCTGTCTCTGAACAGGGATCACAGAGAGCTCTGGAAGGGCGTTCCCATCAGCCGTGACGGCAAGGTGCGCCTGAGAGACGGACGGACCGGCGAGTATTTTGACAGCCCGGTCACCATCGGACACATGCATTACCTGAAGCTGCATCATCTGGTTGACGATAAGATCCATGCCCGTTCCACCGGCCCTTACTCTCTGGTAACGCAGCAGCCTCTGGGCGGCAAGGCGCAGTTCGGCGGACAGCGTTTCGGAGAAATGGAAGTATGGGCCCTTGAGGCTTACGGCGCGGCGTACACTCTGCAGGAGATCCTGACGGTGAAGTCCGACGACGTGGTGGGCCGTGTGAAGACCTACGAGGCGATCATTAAGGGTGAAAACATCCCTGAACCCGGCATTCCGGAGTCCTTCAAGGTTCTTTTGAAGGAGCTGCAGTCCCTTGCGCTGGATGTGAGAGTGCTGCGCGACGACAATACGGAAGTCGAGATCATGGAGACGGTGGATTACTCCGATACGGACTACCGTTATGAAATTGAGGGTGACTCCAAAGGCTACGAGAAATATGAAAAGGATTCTCTGGGTGCGCTGGGCTATCAGCATCAGGAGTTCGACGAGGGCGGAGAGCTCGTGAGCGCGGACGACGACGGCACCGTGGACGATCTGGAACTCGACCTTGAGGAAAGCTTTGACGATATTGACGAATAAGCTTTTGAAATTTGACGGGAAGCGGCGTCCGGCCGGAGCCGCTCCCGTTCTGGAAGGAGTGCGCAATGTCTGAAACAACAGCAAAGAATGAAGTATATCAGCCGATGACCTTTGACGCGATCAGGATCGGGCTGGCCTCTCCCGAAAAGATCAGGGAATGGTCCAGAGGCGAGGTGCAGAAGCCGGAGACGATCAACTACCGGACGCTCAAGCCGGAGCGCGATGGCCTGTTCTGCGAGCGCATTTTCGGGCCCACAAAGGACTGGGAGTGCCATTGTGGAAAATATAAGAAGATCAGATACAAAGGCGTTGTCTGCGACCGCTGCGGCGTTGAGGTGACGAAGTCCAGCGTCCGCAGAGAGCGGATGGGCCACATCGAGCTGGCTGCTCCCGTTTCCCACATCTGGTACTTTAAGGGAATCCCCAGCCGTATGGGACTGATCCTGGATCTTTCTCCCAGGGTGCTGGAGAAGGTGCTTTACTTCGCTTCCTATATCGTTCTGGACAAGGGAGAAAGCAATCTGGAATACAAGCAGGTGCTTTCCGAGAAGGAATATCAGGACGCCAGGGAGACCTGGGGAAATAAATTCCGTGCCGGAATGGGCGCGGAGTCCATCAAGGAGCTGCTCCTTGCCATCGATCTGGAAAAGGAAGCGGCGGAGCTGAAGGAGGGCCTGAAGGATTCCTCCGGCCAGAAGCGGGCCAGGATCATCAAGCGCCTTGAGGTGGTGGAGGCCTTCCGCGAATCCGGAAACCGTCCCGAGTGGATGGTGCTGGATGCGATCCCGGTGATTCCTCCGGATCTTCGTCCCATGGTACAGCTGGACGGCGGCCGTTTCGCCACCTCCGACCTGAACGATCTGTACCGCAGGATCATCAACAGAAACAACCGTCTGAAGAGACTTCTGGAGCTGGGCGCTCCGGATATCATCGTCCGCAATGAAAAGAGAATGCTGCAGGAAGCGGTGGACGCGCTGATCGACAACGGCAGAAGAGGACGTCCGGTAACGGGTCCCGGAAACCGCGCGCTGAAGTCCCTTTCCGACATGCTGAAGGGTAAGTCCGGACGTTTCCGTCAGAACCTGCTGGGAAAGCGTGTTGACTATTCCGGACGAAGCGTTATCGTAGTAGGCCCTGAGCTGAAGATCTATCAGTGCGGCCTGCCCAAGGAGATGGCCATCGAGCTGTTCAAGCCCTTCGTGATGAAGGAGCTTGTGGCGAGGGGCATTTCCCAGAATATCAAAAACGCCAAAAAACTGGTGGAGAGACTGGACTCCCAGGTATGGGATGTGCTGGAGGATGTCATCAAGGAGCATCCGGTGATGCTGAACCGCGCCCCTACTCTGCACAGGCTGGGTATCCAGGCATTCGAGCCCATCCTGGTAGAGGGTAAGGCGATCAAGCTGCATCCTCTGGTATGTACCGCCTTTAACGCCGACTTTGACGGCGACCAGATGGCCGTGCACCTTCCTCTTTCCGTGGAAGCGCAGGCGGAGTGCCGCTTCATGCTGCTGTCTCCCAACAACCTGCTGAAGCCTTCCGACGGAGGCCCGGTGGCGGTTCCCTCGCAGGATATGGTTCTGGGCATTTACTATCTGACCCAGGAGAGACCCGGCGCGAAGGGAGAAGGCAAATATTTCAAGAATCTGAACGAAGCGATCCTGGCCTATGAGAACCAGGCGCTGACCCTGCACTCCAGGATCCGCGTGAAGGTGAGAAAGACACTGCCGGACGGCACGATGATTTCCGACATCGTGGAATCCACGCTGGGACGTTTTATCTTCAACGAGATCCTTCCTCAGGATCTGGGCTTTGTGGACAGAAGCGTGCCGGAAAACGCGCTGAAGCTGGAAGTGGATTTCCATGTGGGAAAGAAGGGCTTAAAGCAGATTCTTGAAAAGGTCATCAACATCCACGGCGCGTCCAAAATGGCGGAGGTGCTGGACGACATCAAGGCGACCGGCTACAAATATTCCACCAGAGCGGCCATGACCGTTTCCATTTCCGATATGACCGTGCCCGCGCAGAAGCCGGAAATGCTGGCGCAGGCGCAGGCGACCGTTGACCGGATCTCCCAGAACTTCCGCCGCGGTCTGATCACCGAGGAAGAGCGTTACCGCGCGGTGGTGGAGACCTGGAACGAGACGGATAAGGAGCTGACCGACGTTCTGCTTGCAGGACTGGATAAATACAACAACATTTTCATGATGGCGGACTCCGGAGCCCGTGGATCCAACCAGCAGATCAAGCAGCTGGCAGGCATGCGCGGACTGATGGCGGATACCACCGGACGTACCATCGAGCTGCCCATCAAGTCCAATTTCCGTGAGGGACTGGACGTACTGGAATATTTCATGTCCGCGCACGGCGCCCGTAAGGGACTGTCCGATACCGCGCTTCGTACCGCGGACTCCGGATACCTGACCAGACGAATGGTTGACGTATCCCAGGAGCTGATCATCCGCGAGACGGACTGCTGCGAGGGCAGAGAGGAGATTCCCGGCATGGAGGTCAGCGCCTTCATGGACGGCAGGGAGACCATCGAGAGCCTGAAGGACCGTATCACGGGAAGAGTATCCTGCGAGGATATCTGTGACCGCAACGGCAATGTGATCGTAAAGAAGAATCATATGATCACGCCCAGCCGTGCGGAAAAGATCCTGAGCGTTGGCGTGGATCAGAAGGGCGAGCCTGTCGAGAAGGTGAAGATCAGAACGATTTTAAGCTGCCGTTCCCACAACGGAATCTGCGCGAAGTGCTACGGAGCCAACATGGCGACCGGCGAAGAGGTGCAGGTGGGAGAAGCGGTCGGAATCATCGCGGCTCAGTCCATCGGTGAGCCCGGTACCCAGCTGACCATGCGTACCTTCCATACCGGCGGCGTGGCCGGCGACGATATCACACAGGGTCTTCCCCGTGTAGAGGAGCTGTTTGAGGCCAGAAAGCCCAAGGGACTTGCGATCATCGCGGAGTTCGGCGGCACGGCCGTGATCAAGGATACCAAGAAGAAGCGCGAGGTCATCATCACCAATCACGAGACGGCGGAATCCAAAGCTTACCTGATTCCCTACGGCTCCAGAATCAAGGTGGTGGACGGGCAGGAGCTGGAAGCCGGCGATGAGCTGACAGAAGGAAGCGTGAACCCTCATGATCTGCTCAAGATCAAGGGAATCCGCGCGGTGCAGGATTACATGCTCCGCGAGGTACAGCGCGTATACCGCCTGCAGGGCGTGGATATCAGCGACAAGCATATCGAGGTGATCGTGCGCCAGATGCTGAAGAAGGTCCGCATCGAGGAAAGCGGGGATACCGATTTCCTGCCCGGCACTCTTGTGGACGCGCTGGAGTATGAGGATCTGAACGAGTCCCTTGCCGCAGAAGGAAAACAGCCCGCGGACGGCAGACAGATCCTTCTGGGAATCACAAAGGCGGCGCTTGCCACCAATTCCTTCCTGTCCGCGGCATCCTTCCAGGAGACCACCAAGGTTCTGACGGAGGCTGCCATCAAGGGCAAAGTGGATCCGCTGATCGGTCTGAAGGAGAACGTCATCATCGGTAAGCTGATCCCTGCCGGAACCGGCATGAAGCGGTATCGCGACGTGCATCTGAGCACGGATATCGGCCTGGAGGATGAACTGGATCTGGATGACGAGCTGGAGCTTGACGGAGAACTTTCTCCGGAGACAGAGGCCGCAGAGGCGGAAGACACGGAGTCCGCAGATGCGGAGCTGCCGGAAGACGCGGAGGATGAGACGGAAGCGGCAGATGACGCAGACGATGGGGACGCTGCCGCAGACGAAGCGGAACCGGCGGCAGTCGGCGCCTCTGACGGGGAATAAATAATATAGAAGAAAGAGAAACTGTTCTGTACCGGCCTGCCGGTGCGGACGGCGGCAAACAGGGCGGCAGGAACGATCAGGTTCTGCCGCCCTGTTTAAAAACCATGGGGAATGCCGGACGACTTTGAGGCCATGAAGGCTGTGGCCATGGAGGTAAAACGGATGGATGCCTTTGAAAAAAAGAAGCGGGAAGAGGAAGCGGAGCTGATCAATCTGAGGTATGAGGTGGATTCTGCGAAACGGCAGATCGCGTCTCTGCACAGCATGCTCTCCGCGAAAAACCGCGAGGCGGCCGGACTGAGAGAGCAGCTGATCGAAAGAGACGTGCTCCTGAAGGAGGCGGCGGGGTGTATCGGAGACGCCCTTGCGCTCTGCCGGGAGCAGCTTTCTCAGCTGGACCGGGAAAGCAGGCTGTATATGAGCTATGAAATGGAGTGGCAGGCGATAAACGCCCGCCTTTCCAGAATGAAGGATCAGCTCCCGGAAATCCCGGCCGGCGAAGAACCGGAAGGAAGGGACAGCGCGCTGGAGACGGTAAGAAGCAGGGTGGGAAGCCGTGTGGAGAAGACAGGGGAAAGCCTGCGCAGGATGTTTGAGCCCTGAAACCCGACGGGCCCGATTTTACAGGAATTTTTCAGGAAACGGCTTGACAAGGCAGAGGGAAGCACGTATACTAATCTAGCGTGCATTCGGATGCGCTTTTTTCCTGTGCGCTTATCCGGCTGCGCATACCATGTTAACCTATACCGCAGGAGGTGAAAAAGAATGCCAACATTTAACCAGTTAGTGAGAAAGGGACGTGAGACCAGCGTAAAGAAGTCCACCGCTCCGGCTCTGCAGAGAGGATACAATTCCCTTCACAAGAGACCGATCGATGCTTCCTCCCCTCAGAAGAGAGGCGTGTGCACCGCTGTTAAGACCGCTACCCCCAAAAAGCCTAACTCCGCTCTTAGAAAGATCGCCAGAGTACGTCTTTCCAACGGAATCGAAGTGACGAGCTACATTCCCGGTGAAGGACACAATCTGCAGGAGCACAGCGTTGTTCTGATCAGAGGCGGCCGTGTTAAGGATCTTCCCGGTACCAGATACCACATCATCAGAGGAACTCTGGATACCGCAGGCGTTGCGAACAGACGCAAGGCCCGTTCCAAGTACGGCGCTAAGAGACCGAAGGCTGCAAAGAAGTAATCAAAGCATCTGCAGCTTTCCATGTACCACAAATAAGAACTAATTAAAGTGTTGGGATTCTGATTTTCATTTTTGCGAACAGATATACCGCACGAACACATTTTGAAATGTGAGATTAGTAAATGTGAGTACCGATGATCTAATTCAGATTGATTAAGGAGGGAAGAACCGTGCCACGTAAAGGACATGTTCAGAAAAGAGATGTGCTGGCAGACCCCTTATACAATGACAAGGTAGTGACCAAGCTTATCAACAACATCATGCTGGATGGTAAGAAGGGCGTTGCTCAGAAGATTGTATACGGCGCGTTTGGCAGAGTTGAAGAAAAGGCCGGAAAGCCGGCTCTGGAAGTTTTCCAGGAGGCCATGAACAATATCATGCCCGTTCTGGAGGTTAAGGCAAGACGTGTCGGCGGCGCAACCTATCAGGTGCCGATCGAGGTCAGAGCCGAGAGACGTCAGGCTCTGGCATTAAGATGGCTTGTAACCTTCTCCCGCAAGAGAGGCGAAAAGACCATGGAGGAAAGGCTTGCCAACGAGATTCTCGATGCATCGAACAATACCGGTTCCGCTGTAAAGAGAAAAGAAGACATGCACAAGATGGCAGAAGCGAACAAGGCTTTCTCCCACTACAGATTCTAATTCCGGGAGAAAGCGCCCGGCCGCCTGAGGCCGGGCTGCAATATGAAGGAGGAAGGACCTTTGGCTGGAAGAGAATATCCATTAGAGAGAACCAGAAACATTGGTATTATGGCTCATATCGATGCGGGTAAGACTACTCTGACCGAGCGTATTCTTTACTACACCGGTGTTAACTACAAGATCGGTGATACCCACGAAGGTACTGCTACCATGGACTGGATGGAACAGGAGCAGGAAAGAGGTATTACCATCACGTCAGCCGCTACCACATGCCACTGGACGAAGCACCACGAAGCTAAGGTGGATCCCAATGAGCCTGAGTATCGTATCAACATCATTGATACTCCCGGCCACGTGGACTTCACGGTGGAGGTTGAGCGTTCTCTGCGTGTTCTGGACGGCGCAGTCGGCGTGTTCTGTGCGAAGGGCGGCGTTGAGCCCCAGTCGGAAAACGTATGGCGTCAGGCGGACACCTACAACGTACCGAGAATGGCGTTCATCAACAAGATGGACATCCTCGGAGCGAATTTCTACGGCGCTGTGGACCAGATCAGGACCAGACTTGGCAAGAATGCCATTATCGTGCAGCTGCCGATCGGCAAGGAAGATGAATTCAAGGGAATCATCGACCTGTTTGAGATGAAGGCCTACATCTATAATGATGATAAGGGCGAGGACATCACCGTAACGGACGATCTCGGAGACATGAAGGACGATGCCGAGCTGTATCGTTCCGAGCTGGTTGAAAAGATCTGCGAGCTGGATGATGACCTGATGATGATGTATCTGGAGGGCGAGGAGCCTTCCAATGAGCAGATGAAGGCTGTCCTGAGAAAGGCCACCTGCGAATGCACGGCCGTTCCGGTCTGCTGCGGATCTGCTTACAGAAACAAGGGCGTACAGAAGCTTCTGGATGCGATCCTGGAGTATATGCCTGCGCCTACCGACATCCCCGCCATCAAGGGCGTGGATCTGGACGGCAATGAGGTGGAGAGACATTCCTCCGATGAGGAGCCCTTCTCCGCTCTGGCATTCAAGATCATGGCCGATCCTTTCGTTGGTAAGCTGGCATTCTTCCGCGTATATTCCGGAACCATGAACTCCGGTTCCTACGTGCTGAACGCGACGAAGGACAAGAAGGAGCGCGTGGGCCGTATCCTGCAGATGCACGCGAACAAGAGACAGGAGCTTGACAAGGTTTACTCCGGCGACATCGCCGCCGCGGTAGGCTTCAAGTTTACCACGACCGGCGACACCATCTGCGACGAGCAGCATCCGGTGATTCTGGAGTCCATGGAGTTCCCGGAGCCTGTTATCGAGCTGGCGATCGAGCCCAAGACCAAGGCCGGTCAGGGCAAGATGGGAGAGGCTCTCGCGAAGCTGGCGGAGGAGGATCCTACCTTCCGTGCGCATACGGATCAGGAGACCGGACAGACCATCATCGCCGGAATGGGCGAGCTGCACCTGGAGATCATCGTGGACAGACTGCTGCGTGAGTTCAAGGTGGAAGCGAATGTCGGCGCTCCTCAGGTTGCCTATAAGGAAACCTTTACCAAGGCTGTAGACGTGGACAGCAAGTACGCGAAGCAGTCCGGCGGACGCGGTCAGTACGGTCACTGTAAGGTGAAGTTCGAGCCCATGGATCCGAACGGCGAGCAGACCTTCCTGTTCGAGTCCCAGGTTGTCGGCGGAGCGATTCCGAAGGAATATATCCCCGCTGTCGGAGAGGGTATCGAGGAGGCCTCCAAGGCCGGCGTTCTGGGCGGATATCCGGTGCTCGGCGTACACGCCATCGTTTACGACGGATCCTATCATGAGGTTGACTCCTCTGAAATGGCGTTCCATATCGCAGGTTCCCTTGCGTTCAAGGATGCCATGAACAAGGCCAATCCGGTTCTGCTGGAGCCCATCATGAAGGTAGAGGTCACCATGCCCGAGGAATATATGGGAGACGTAATCGGAGACATCAACTCCCGCCGCGGACGCATCGAAGGTATGGATGATATTGGCGGAGGCAAGATGGTAAGAGCGTACGTTCCGCTTGCCGAGATGTTCGGTTATTCCACCGACCTTCGTTCCAAGACCCAGGGACGCGGAAACTATTCCATGTTCTTCGAGAAGTACGAGCAGGTACCGAAGAACGTACAGGAAAAGGTTCTTGCTGCAAAGGCAAAATAATTATTGAAAATATCGGCGTTATCGAATATAATCAGAAGTAGCCGATTAAAATGAGAAACAATCAGTAGCTATTGTTTTAAGGAGGATTATCAAAAATGGCTAAAGCTAAATTTGAAAGAACCAAGCCCCATTGTAACATTGGTACCATCGGCCACGTTGACCATGGTAAGACCACTCT
>DXDD01000107.1 GCA_019115665.1 Candidatus Eisenbergiella pullistercoris
AGGAAAAAGGAATGAACGGACAGGAGACAGAACTGGAGCCCAGGCTTGTAAAGGCCTGCGCCCGCGCGGGGCGGATCAATGAGGACAATCTTCGCAGACTGCTTGCGGACAATCGGGATACGGTATTCGGAAAAAAATATGGCTTCGGTTCCATGGAGACTTCGGCGGAATACCGAAAAAGAGTGCCGCTTTCTTCCTACGCTTCCCTGCAGCCTTATCTGGACCGGAGGCGTCCGCGCAGGAGCTTCTCGGGCATGTCAAGGAGGAAATCGACGGCTTTGTGGGAGGCGCGCCCCAGTTTGACGACATCACCATGCTCTGCCTGGTGAACCGCAATGAAAGGAAAGAAGATGAGGGAAATAACGCTTGAGGCTTCCATTGAAAACATAGAAGCCGCGACAGAATTTGTCAACAGCCTTCTGGAGGAAGATGGGTGCCCGGGAAAAGCCATGATGCAGATCGATGTGGCCGTGGACGAGCTGTTCGGGAATATCGCCCATTACGCCTACGGGACCGGGACGGGACCCGTAACGGTGCGGGTGGAGACGCTTACGGAGCCGCCCGGCGCCCGGATCACCTTTATCGATCAGGGCGTGCCCTATGACCCGCTGGCCAAGGAGGATCCGGACGTGACCCTCTCCGCGAAGGAGCGAAAGATCGGCGGCCTTGGGATCTTCCTGGTAAAGAAAAGTATGGACGACGTGGCCTATGAATATAAGGACGGGCAGAATATTTTAAGGATCCGGAAAAATTACTGAGGCCCTCTTTCCTTCATCAGAAGCTCCAGCAGGCACCTGGTCGCGGCTCCCAGCGGTCTGCCCGGATCCCGGACCAGACAGACGTGGCGCAGGGGGATCTCCTCCTTCAGAGGGATGGAGAAGAGCTTTCCCTGCTCCAGCAGATCGGCGGCCAGCCGCTCCGGGACGAAGGCCAGGCCCAGATCATGCGCGGCGACCGGAAGAAGAAGGTCCGCGTTGGCCATCTCAATATCATAATGAAGGGAAAGACCGTGGGCGGCAAAAAAATCCTCGTAGAAGCGGTAGGACATGGTGGAGCCGGAAAGGCCGGCCAGGGGATACCGATTCAGCTCGGACAGATTTAACGGCGCGCTGCAGAGGTGCGCAAAGCGGGGGCCGCCCACAAGGACGCTTCTGATCTGCTTCAGACGGACGGAGGTATAGGGCTTTTCCAGCTGAAAGGGGGTAGGGATCACGGCAAGATCCGTACGCCCTTCCTTCATGTCGGAAAGCACCTGGGCGGTGGTGCCGTTGCTGATGCGGATCTTCACGTCCGGATGCTCTCTCTGAAAATCGGAGAGGCGGTCAAGGAGCAGGCAGTGCAGGGCCGTTTCCGTAGCGCCGATGCTGACGGAGCCGCCGTGCAGCCCAAGGGCCAGGCCGAGCTCCTCCTCTCCCCGCAGGATCCGTTCGCAGGCGGGCGCCACGTAACGGTACAGAAGCTTTCCCTCCGGCGTGAGAGTGACGCCGTGGTGGGAGCGGATGAAGAGGCGGCAGCCCAGCTCGCTTTCCAGATTCTGGATGCTCCTGGTGACCGCCGGCTGGCTGGAAAGCATCGCGTTTGCGGCTTTGGTGAAGTTACTGTATTTGGCTACATAATAGAACACTTTATAGTAATCAAAGCTTGCGTCCATGGAAAATCTCCTGTCGTTTTCATATGAAATATGCGTTTTTAACATAATACATATATCATAATATTATTTTTCAATATGATTTAATCATAGTATAATACGCCAGGAGCAAAATGAAAAGGTAAGAATTGCGGCGATAAGGAGGAGTAAGATGGCGAATACGGATACTGTCAGGACGAACGCCTCCCAGGCGGAGACTTCCTCGGAACAGTCCATTGGAGAGGTCCTGAAGCGCCTTGTGGACGTGGAGGAAGCGGCCGGCCAGATGAAGGACGCGCTGGAGGCCAGAAAGAAGGAGCTTTCCGAAGCGGCGGAGGCGAAGCGGGCGGAATTTGACCGCCAGCTGGCCGCTCAGATGGAGGAGCGCTCCCGCAGGCTGGAGGAACGGATGGAGAAGGAAAAGCGGGAGGAGCTGGAAGGTCTTCTGCAGAAAACGAAACAGGAGATGGACGGGCTTCAGCGCAAATACGACGCGGAGCATGGAAGGATCACGGATCAGATCGTCGCGTCCATCAAAAGCATGAGGATATGAGGATATGAGTTTATTTCGTTACAGCGGCCTGTCCGCCAAGGTCAGGGCCATGAGCGGAAAGCTCCTTTCGCAGGAGGATTTCCTCCGGCTCGGCAGCATGTCGGGCGTGCCGGAGGTGATCGCCTACCTGAAGAAGAAGCCGTCCTACGAGGCCGTCCTGGAAAAGGAGGATGAGAGAAGCCTCCACAGAGGCCAGGCGGAAGGGCTCATCATGCAGTCGCTGTTCGTGGATTTCTCGCGGCTGTACCGGTTCTCCAGCCTGGAGCAGCGCCGTTTCTTAAACGGCTACTTTTCCAGATATGAGATCAGCTTCTTGAAGGCGGTCATCCGCTCCATCCTGACCAGAGGGGAGCCGCTTACCGAAACGGAGGAATACCGGGAGATCTTTGAACGGCATTCGGCCATTTCCCTGAAGCAGGCGGGAAGCGCGGATTCCATGGAGAGCCTGATCGCGGCCCTTTCGGGAACGCCCTATAAAAAGGTGCTTTCCGACGTGTACGGCTCCGCCAGCCGCGAGCTGTTTGATTATGAGCTTGCCCTGGATCTGTTTTTCTTTTCCGAATACTGGAAAATGGTGAAAAAGGGGCTGAAGGACGGAGATCAGGAAGCCATCGCCCGGTCCGCGGGCGCGCAGATCGACGCGGTGAACCTCACCTGGATCTACCGGGCCAAAAAGTATTACGGAATGTCTGCGGCGCAGATCTACGCCCTGATCGTTCCCATCCATTACCGGCTGACCAGAGAGCAGATCAGGCGGATGGCGGAGGCCGCAGACGCGGGCGAGCTTCTGGAGATCATGGAGACGACGAAATACGGCCGCTACATCGAAGGGGAGGACGCCCCTAAGCTGGAGCGCTGTATGGACGCGATGCAGGAAGCGGTGCACGCCGCCCTTCTGAGAAAGAAGCCCTATTCGGCCGCCTGTCTGGACGTGTATCTGTACCGGAAGGAACGGGAGGTACACCGTGTCATCACGGCGATGGAGTGCGTGAGATACGGGCTTCCGGCCGAGAAGATCAGAGAATACCTGGCTTAAAAAAGGGGAGCACGTATGATAGAAAAAATGGAATTTTTAAGTATCATCGGCCCCAGGGACCAGCTTGACCGGGTGACGGAAAAGTACCTTGGGAAATACGAGATACAGCTTGAAAATACGGTGGGAGAGCTGAAAAATCTGAAGAATATCGTGCCCAGCTCAGAGAGCAATCCCTACCGGGAATGGATCGGCAGAGCGCAGGAGGCCGCGGCGATCGTGGAAGGAAGGTCCGGGGCAGGCGCTTCGGAGAAAAAGGCAGCTTCCGCGGGAAGGGCCGGAACAAAGGGGGCTTCTGCCGGAAGAGAGGCTGCGCAGAACCTTTCTCCCGAAGCGGCGGTGGAGACCGTCAGATGGGCGGACCAGCTCATGGAAGAAGCCAAAAGAGAGAAGACGAGGCTGCAGACGGAGCTGAAGAAGCAGCAGGGGCTTCTGGAAGCGGTGCGTCCCTATCTGGAGCTGCATTTTGAGCTTTCCCGGATCCTGCATTTTAAATATGTAAGATTCCGCTTCGGAAGACTGCCTGTGGGCTATTATCAGAAGCTGAAGGAATATCTGCAGGAGGACGACTGCACCATCTTTGAAAAGTGCAGGGTGGACGAGTCCTATGTATGGGGCATCTATTTCGTGCCCGTTTCGGAAGCGAAAAAGGCGGACGCGATCTACGCGTCCATGCATTTTGAACGGATCTATATTGAGGACGCCTATCCGGGGACGGTGGACGAGGCCTGCCGTGCCCTGGAACAGGAGATCGAAGCGCTGGAAGGGCAGATCAGACAGCTGGACGACGATCTGGCGGCCCGCTTGAAGGAGGACGCGGACCGGCTCCTTGCGGCGAGAGCGGTGATCGAAAGGCAGTCCTCCCGCTTTGACATCCGCAGGCTCGCGGCTTTCACCCGGTCGAAGAATGAAACCTTTTTCATCCTCTGCGGCTGGATGGCGAAAAAGGACGCGGTCAGGCTCGGAAAGGAGCTGGAAGCGGATCCGGAGCTTTTCGTGACGCTGGAGGAGAATCCGGACAGGAGGACGTCCGTTCCGCCCACCAGACTGAAAAATCCGGCGCTGATCCGCCCCTTCGAGATGTTCGTGCGCATGTACGGACTGCCGAACTACAATGAATTTGACCCCACGCTGTTTGTGGCGCTCACCTATTCCATCATCTTCGGAGCCATGTTCGGAGATGTGGGACAGGGCCTGTGCCTGGCTCTGGGAGGATTCCTGCTGTACCGTTTCAAAAAGGCGAACCTGGCGGCCATCCTTTCCTGCTGCGGCATTTTTTCCACCCTGTTCGGGTTCCTCTATGGAAGCCTGTTCGGCTTTGAAGATGTGCTCCCGGCCCTGTGGCTTCGGCCGACGGAGGCCATGACGAACCTGCCGTTTATCGGAAGGCTGAATACGGTGTTCGTGGTCACCATCGCCATCGGTATGGGACTGATCCTGCTGACGATGATCTTTTCCATCATCAACGCCGTCCGGTCGAAGGAATACGGGAAGGCGCTGTTTGATACCAACGGTGTGGCCGGCCTGGTGTTCTACGGCGCGGTGGTGCTGGTGGTCGTCCTGTTCATGACAGGAAATCCCCTGCCCGCGGCCATCGCCCTGGTGGTGCTCTTTGTGGTTCCCCTGCTGGTCATCGCCTGCAAGGAGCCGCTGACGCAGCTTCTGGAGAAAAGGAAAGCCCATCTGGAGGAAGGCCCGGTCATGTTCGTGGTCCAGTCCTTCTTCGAGCTGTTTGAGGTCTGCCTGAGTTACTTCTCCAACACCCTCTCCTTCGTCCGTATCGGCGCCTTCGCGGTGAGCCACGCGGCCATGATGGGAGTGGTGCTGATGCTGGCGGGCGCGGAGAACGGCGGCACGGGAAATCTGGTCGTCATTATTCTCGGCAACATCATCGTCTGCGGCATGGAGGGCCTGGTGGTCGGCATTCAGGTGCTCCGTCTGGAGTATTACGAATTCTTCAGCCGTTTCTATAAGGGAGACGGAAGAGAGTTTAAACCTTATATGTAACGCGGACGGCCCGAAAGGGGTACGTCCGGATTCCATAAAAAAGCAAATCAATGAAGTGCCGCCCCAAGGGCGGCAGACAGGAGACCGGCACGAACCGCGGGTTCGTGCCAAAGAACGGCTGGCGCCGTTCTTTCATGAATCAAGTGCCGCCCAAAGGGCGGCAGACAGGAGGAAGAAATGAAAGTATTATTATTCGCAGCGCTGATCGCATGTATCGTGGTTCCCTTCCGCGTATTCTGTAAGGGAGAGCAGACAAAGAGCAGATATAAAAAGACCCTTGCCTTAAATGGAGCCATGTTCTTCGGCCTGATGCTGGCGACGGGCGTGATGATGTTCGGCGGAAGCGCTTCTGCCGCGGAAGCCGCTGAGACGGCTGCGGCTGCGGCAGGCGGCCTTTCCACCGGCCTTGGCTATCTGGCGGCCGGCCTTTCCATCGGCCTGTCCTGCGTGGGCGGCGGTATCGCCGTTGCCAGCGCGGCCAGCGCGGCTCTCGGAGCCATCAGCGAAGATTCCTCCATCCTCGGTAAGTCCCTCATCTTCGTGGGTCTGGCCGAAGGTGTCTGCCTGTACGGTCTGATCATCGCCTTCATGATCCTGGGTCAGCTGTAATGAAGATGTATCTGATCAGCGACAACATTGATACCTGGACCGGCATGCGTCTTGCCGGCATCGAAGGTTCGGTGGTCCACGAGAAGCAGGAGCTGAAGGCAGAAATCGACAAGGTGCTTGCCGATCAGGAAATCGGCGTCCTGCTTCTGACGGAAAAATTCGGGAAGGAATTCCCGGACGTCATCAACCGTATCAAGTTGGAGCGCAGGCTTCCCCTGATCGTGGAGATCCCGGACAGGCACGGCACCGGCCGCGCCCCGGATTTCATCACATCCTATGTGAATGAGGCGATCGGAATCAAGCTTTAGTATGGAGGTCATGTATGACGACGGAAGAAAAGTTGAAGCATTTTATGGATGTGACGACGCAGAAGGTAAACGAGGAAAACGCGCAGGCGCTGGAAGAATATGAAAACGGCCTGGAAAAGGTTTTTGCGGATTATAAGGAAAACGCCGCCCGCAAGGCGGAGCTTTCCCTGAAGCTGAAGGAAGAGAGCCTGGAGAAGCAGAAAAACGCCGAGGTGGCGCGCCGGCAGATGGAGATCCGCGAGGAGACGGGCCGCCTGCAGAAGGAGCTGACGGAAAAGATTTTTGCCGAGGTGAAGGGAAAGCTGGAGCGCTACATGGGGACCGGGGATTATGAGAGATATCTGATCGCCCAGGTGCGCGCGGCAAAGGAGTTCGCCGGGGACGACGAGATCCAGATCTACATTGATCCTGCGGACATCGATAAGAAAAATTCCATTGCGGCCGCGGCGAACACCACGGTCATGGTGAGCAAATACGGCTTCGGCGGCGGGATCCGCGCGGTCATCCGTTCCCGCGGCATCCTCATCGACCAGTCCTTTGAAACAAAAGTAAAAGAAGCGGCAGAAGGCTTCGTATTTCATTTATAAGAGAAAGGAGGAGATCTTTCCATGGAAAGAACAGCCAGAATCTACGGCATCAACGGACCGCTTGTCACCATCAAGGGCGAGACGGATCTGAAGATGGGCGAAATGGTTTATGTGGGAGAAGAAAAGCTGGTGGGCGAAGTGATCCGCTTAAACAGCGAAATGGCCACGATCCAGGTTTTTGAAGAGACCTCCGGCCTGAAGCCCGGCGAAACCATCTACCCCACGGGAGCCACCCTTTCGGTGACCCTTGCTCCCGGCATCATCACGAATATTTTTGACGGCATCGAGCGGCCTCTTGCCGAGATCGCGGAAAGGTCCGGCGCCTATATCGACAGAGGCTTTTCCATGGATTCCCTGGATCGGAAGAAAAAGTGGGAAACCAGGCTCTGCGTGAAGCCCGGAGACCAGGTATACGGCGGGACCATCATCGCCGAGGTGCAGGAGACCCCGGCCGTGGTGCATAAGGTCATGGTGCCCCCTCATATCTCGGGAACCGTGGAGACCGTGGTCCCGGACGGAAGCTATACCATCGACGAGACGCTGGTGACGGTATTCCAGCCCGATGAAACGGTCGCTTCCCTGACCATGATCCAGAAGTGGCCCATCCGCGTGCCCCGCCCGGTGACGAAGCGCTTCCCCGCGTCCCGTCCCCTGGTGACCGGACAGCGTATCCTGGACACTCTGTTCCCCATCGCCAAGGGAGGCACGGCCGCCATCCCCGGCGGCTTCGGTACCGGAAAGACCATGACTCAGCATTCCATCGCCAAATGGTCGGATGCTGATATCATCGTATACATCGGCTGCGGAGAGCGCGGCAATGAAATGACCGAGGTACTGGAGGATTTCTCCAAGCTGATCGATCCCAAGTCCGGCAATCCCCTGATGGACCGGACCGTGCTGATCGCGAATACCTCCAACATGCCCGTCGCGGCCCGTGAAGCCAGCATTTATACCGGACTGACCCTTGCGGAATACTACCGCGACATGGGTTACCATGTGGCCATCATGGCAGACTCCACCTCCCGCTGGGCGGAGGCGCTGCGCGAGCTGTCCGGCCGTCTGGAGGAAATGCCCGCCGAGGAAGGCTTCCCGGCCTACCTGGCCAGCCGCCTGTCCGCCTTTTATGAGCGCGCGGGCATGGTGAAGACCCTGAACGGAAACGAAGGAAGCGTCACCATCATCGGGGCCGTATCCCCTCAGGGAGGCGATTTTTCCGAGCCCGTCACCCAGAACACCAAGCGTTTCGTGCGCTGCTTCTGGGGACTGGACAAGAACCTGGCTTATTCCAGACATTTCCCCGCCATCAACTGGATGAGCAGCTACAGCGAATACCTGCCGGATCTGGCCAGCTGGTACGCGGACAATGTGGGGCCTGATTTCATCGACGACAGAAATCAGCTGGTGGCCATCCTGAACCAGGAAAGCAGCCTGATGGAGATCGTCAAGCTGATCGGAAACGACGTCCTTCCGGACGACCAGAAGCTGACGCTCGAGATCGCCAGGGTCATCCGCCTCGGCTTCCTGCAGCAGAACGCCTTCCATCCCCAGGACACCTGCGTGCCGCTGGAAAAGCAGAAGAAGATGATGGATACCATTCTGTATCTGTACGCGAAGTCCAAAGCGCTGATCTCCATGGGCATGCCCATGTCCGTCCTCAAGGAGGACAAGATCTTTGACAAGGTCATTTCCATCAAATACGACGTGGAAAACGACCGCCTGGACAAGTTTGACGGCTACAGGGCCGCGATCGATAAATTCTACGACGACGTGATCGCGCGTAACGCATAATGGAGGAAAGCAATGGCAATAGAATATTTGGGCCTGCAGTCCGTGAACGGCCCCTTCGTCGTGCTGGAGGGCGTCAGAGGCGCGGCTTATGATGAAATCGTGGAGATCGTTGCGGACGGAAAGGACAGAAGACTTGGCCGTATCGTGGAGATCAACGAGGACAAGGCGGTGGTGCAGGTATTCGAGTCCACTGAAAACCTGTCCCTGAAAAACACCCATACCAGGCTGACCGGAAAGCCCATGGAGATCGGCCTGACGGCCGACCTGCTGGGACGGACCTTTGACGGCATCGGCCGCCCCATCGACAACCTGGGAGAGGTGGTCGCGGAAAAGTATGCGGACGTGAACGGAAAGCCCTTAAATCCCGTGTCCAGGGAATATCCCAGAAACTATATCCGCACCGGGATCTCGGCCATCGACGGCCTGACCACCCTGATCCGCGGCCAGAAGCTGCCGATCTTTTCCGGAAACGGACTTCCCCATGACCAGCTGGCGGCGCAGATCGTGCGCCAGGCCTCCCTGGGAGAGGATTCCGACGAGCAGTTCGCCATCGTGTTCGCCGCCATGGGCGTCAAATACGACGTGGCGGAATACTTCCGCTCCACCTTCGCGGAGAGCGGCGTTCTGGACCATGTGGTGATGTTCCTCAACATGGCGAACGACCCGGTGGTGGAACGTCTGATCACCCCCAAGGTGGCGCTGACCGCGGCGGAATATCTGGCTTTTGAAAAACAGATGCACATCCTGGTCATCCTGACGGATATGACCTCCTTCGCGGAGGCCATGCGTGAGGTATCCTCCAGCAAGGGAGAGATCCCCTCCAGAAAAGGATATCCGGGCTATCTGTATTCCGAACTCGCGACCATTTACGAACGCGCGGGCATCGTGGAGGGCGTCAACGGCTCTGTGACCCAGATCCCGATCCTGACCATGCCCAACGACGATATCACCCATCCCATCCCGGACCTGACCGGATACATCACGGAAGGCCAGATCGTTCTGGACCGGGATCTGAACGGACAGTCCGTATACCCGCCCATCAGCGTGCTTCCCAGCCTGTCCCGTCTGATGAAGGACGGCATCGGCGAGGGCTACACCAGAGCGGACCATCAGGCTGTGGCCAACCAGCTCTTCTCCTCCTACGCCAAGGTGGGAGACGCCAGAGCCCTTGCCAGTGTAATCGGCGAGGACGAGCTTTCCGCGCTGGACAAGCAGTACCTGAAATTCGGACGCATGTTTGAAAAGCACTTTGTGGGACAGGGACAGGAGGAAAACCGCACCATCATCCAGACCCTTGAGATCGGCTGGAGCCTTCTGCGGATGCTGCCCAGGGAGGAGCTGGACCGGATCGACACGAAGATCCTGGATCAGTACTACGAAGCCGGAGAAGCGATGCAGGAGGATTAAGCCGGAGGGAGGAACAGTATGAATACGAACGCATTTCCCACAAAAGGAAACCTCATACTCGCCAAAAACTCCCTGGCGCTTGCCAGGCAGGGCTACGAGCTGATGGATAAAAAGCGCAACATCCTGATCCGGGAGCTGATGAACCTGATCGAGGAAGCGAAGAATATCCAGACCCAGATCGACAGCACCTTTACCGAAGCCTATCAGGCGCTGCAGCAGGCCAATATCGAGGCCGGCATCCACTACGTCCAGCAGATCGCACAGGCGGTCCCGGTGGAAAACGGCGTGCGGATCAAGACCCGCAGCATCATGGGCACGGAGATCCCGCTGGTGGAGCACGAGGAGGAAAAAAAGGTTCCCTATTACGGTTTTTATAATTCCAGCGAGTCGGTGGACGCGGCAAGAGAGGGTTTCCTGAAGGTAAAGGAGCTGACCCTCAGGCTGTCCATGGTGGAAAATTCCGCCTACCGCCTTGCCATGAACATCCGCAAGACCCAGAAGCGCGCCAACGCGCTCAAGAACATCACCATTCCCGCCTATACCGTACTGGTGAAGGACATCACCAACGCGCTGGACGAGAAGGACAGAGAGGAATTCACCCGCCTGAAGGTCGTGAAGCGGATCGTGGGAGAGAAAAATTAGGAAAGAAAGCCGGGGCAGACGGCGGACTGACCGGAACAGAGCGGTTAACGGGCCGGACAGATGAGGGGCTTCATCTGTCCGGTCCGCGCATTTTTTCAAAAAAATCCGCCGACAGGCGCGAGAAAACCGGGGGAGCATCGTATATAAAGACAGAAAGCTTATGCCGCCCCCGGCGGCGAAAGGAGAGGATATCATGAAATCAATTGAGAAACTGTACCAGGAAGTGCTGGAAAATGACGCGATGAAGCAGGAATTCGCGGAGGCGATGCAGGACGGCCGCGTCATGGAATTTTTAAAGAAGCACGGCTGCGAAGCGGAGACGGAGGAAGTAAACGCCTTCCTGAAGGAGCAGCAGGAAAAAGAGGGCGAGCTGTCGGATGCGGAGCTTGAGGCGGTATCCGGCGGCTGCAGCTCCGGCGGACCTGCACCGAATTCCCGTCTGGAACAGCGGTGGGATCAGGAGGGCAGCTATACCGTGATCGTGTGCGACGAGTGATCCCTGAAAAGAACGAAGGGAAACCGGGCGGAAAGGAAGCCCGTCAGCATGGAGGGAAAGATGCTTTTTCATCATATAATCCATGATCTGGAGGACTGGAGACAGGTTTTTCAGGATCCGGACGCCTTTGAACCTCTTATAAGGGAGATTTTCAGAAGGCACGGACTTCCCTTTGCGGGAATCGGCCGCTGCACGCCGGGCTCCAACGCGGTATTTCGCTGCGGCGGATATATCGTCAAGATTTTTGCGCCGGAGGAATCCGGAATCGGCGGAAGAGATGATTTTCTTACGGAAAAATTCGGACTTCTCCGGGCAAAACGGCTTTCTGTCCCTGCCCCGGTCCTGTATGCGGAGGGTGTGATTGAAGACGCTCACACCTTCCGTTATCTTTTGCTGGAATATGTGGAAGGAGAATCCCTGGCTGAGTTGTCGCCGCGCCTGTCCGGCGGGGAGCGCTTTCGGATCGGACGAAGACTCCGTGAGATCGTGGACCGGATGGACGTTGCCTGCGAACCCTTCAACAGCCACGCTCTGTTCGGCAGGGCGGCGGAAGAAAGGTGGAAGGCCTTTCCGGCATCGTTTCGCAGGGAAAGGGAAACGTATCTGAGGCAAAGATACGGCGGAGGGCGAGTGGACGGACAAACAGAGGCGGCAGGAGACAGCGCGGCTTTCTCTGAAATGGCCGCAGAGGGAGGGGCCGTCGGGAGAACGGCGGTTTATGTCCACGGCGATCTGAATCCGGACAACATCCTGATCCGCCCGGACGGCAGGCTGTGCCTGATCGACTTCGCGGACGCCATGCGCGCGCCCATAGAGCTGGAGCTCGCTTCCCTTCTGTGCGACGGGTTTCGGTTTGATGCGGACTATCTGGCGGGATTTCTGGATGGGGAGGAGGCTTTCCGGCAGAAGGCTTTCAGGAATGCGGCCGGAGAAAAGGGAAATTTAATAAGGGAAAGCAGGAAAGAGGAAGGCCGAAGAGAGGCAAAGCTGTCGGAAAGCCTGCTCTTCGGCCTGCTGATCCACGATTATGGAGTGAATATTATCCGGGATAATATCGGCGCGCCGGAGCGGATCCCTTCGCTGAAAACGCTGCGGGAAAGGCTGGACTACGCCCTTCTCACCGGCACCCAGACCTCATAACGGGTATCCTGCGGGTCCGGCTCAAAATAGACCTCAATGTCCGGAGCGTCGGCAAATTCATATCCGGAGGCGGGGAGCCATTCCGCGGCGATGCGCCGTTCCAGCTCCTGAATGGAAATCCCTGCGCCCGCTCCTGAAAAAACGGCCCAGGTTGCGGCGGGAACCACATATTCTTCCAGCCGGTTTCCGGTATCGGCGTCAGAAGATACGGCGATATAATATCTCCAGTCCTCTTCCTGAATACAGACGCTGACCCCAAGGACCCCTTTTGGCTCCCCATTCATTCTGGAAAGAATTTCCGAAAGCGTGCCGTCGGAAACGGCGTCCTCCCACATCTTCGGTACGGTCTGAAAGTTCTTTTCAATCTCCTTTTCCAGCGGCCGGGAAACTCCCACAATGCGGAAGGCCGGTTTGGTTTCGATTCGATAATTCATTTCTTCAACCCCCATTACAGTGATTTTGAAGGTGATGCGCGGAAAGGATTTGACGGAAACGTCGCCTCTTTTCACCGCGGACGGAGCCCTTCCGTGAACGCTCTGAAAGGCCCGGTTAAACGCGGTCGGTGAAGAATAGCCGTATTTCAGGGCGACATCAATGATTTTTTCCCCGTTCATCAGATCCACGGCAGCCAGGGACATCCGCCTGCGCCGGATATATTCCGAGAGCGGAATCCCTGCCATGTACCCGAACATCCGCTGAAAATGATAGGCGGAACAGCAGGCCGTCCGGCCCAGCTCCTCATAGCGGATCTCTTCCGTAAGATGATCTTCGATGTAGGAAACTGCCTGATTCATGCGTTTGATCCATTCCATGTTCATCTACCTCCTGTGATCAGTATAAACAAAAGCCAGAAAAATTTCCTCTCTTTTCTGGACTAAAAAGGAGAGATGCAAACTTTGTCTGGATAAATTTTCAGGGCATTGGGAAAGGCGTACAGAGAAAGGAAGCGTGGAAAGAGATCAGAAAAAATGTTGTGATGCTTTCAGAGAAGGAATATAATGAAAAATGGCTGGCAGAGGGAAAATGCGTACGTCCTTTTTCCATGCGGCCATAAAAAAACGTTCCTTCCATAAATGAAAGGCGGCCGTTGGGCCGCAGGAAAAGAGGGAAGCATGAAAAGCGAGATGGGGGAAGAAATCAGGGCCGACTTGAAATGTTCTTTTGGCCTGCATGCAGATTCTGTCACACCGGTTTCCGGCGGCTGGCTGAACCGGAAGTGGAAGCTTGTCTGCGACGGAAACGCCTGGCTGATTAAGCAGTACAGCAGAAAGCGGTTTAATCAGAAGCAGCTTGACTGGATCGAGCAGTCCATGCAGCGCCAGATCATCGCAAAGAAGGAGGGCGTACCCTGCCCCGGTCTGTTTTCCTTTCAGGGAAAAGTCCTGCGAACGCTGCCGGACGGCACCACTTACATGGTCATGGAATTCTGTCCGGGCGTGATGCTGGATCACAATACCGTTACGACGGATCAGATGTATTCGCTGGGAAAAGCCTGCGGGCAGATCCACCGGACCTTCTCCGCCCTGCCGCCGCAGGGCGTGCGGGGCTATCCTCTGGACAGGAAAGCCGTTCTGCGTGAGCTGTGGGAGCATTACCGGACGCAGATGGCGGAATATGAGAAGGCGGCTGAGAAGGGCGGCCATGCAGGCTCGTCGGATTTTTCGGATTCATCTGAGGGATTATCTGCGGAGTTTTCCCTGGAATCCTTCGCAGAAATTTCCCCGGGATATTTCCCGGAATTATTCCCGGAATTATTCCCGGAATTATTCCGTGCGCTGGTGCAGGAGCGGAGAATTCTGGAACAGCTTCCCGCTGATTTTTTTGACCGCATGGAGACAGGGATCGGACATGAGGATTTCACGCCGGATAACATGCTCTTTTTCGGAAATGAAGTATCCGCCATCCTGGATTTTGACCGCAGCCAGTACGGATGCCGGCTCCATGATGTGGGACGGGCGATTTTGTCCTTTGCGCTAAAGGACGGGGAACTGGACCGGAAAAAGGCGTATGCTTTTCTGGAAGGGTATGGGGAATGGATGGCTTTTGAAGGAAGCGGAGGAACGGGTACAAAAGCGGGCGGAACAGCCGGAACTTCTGCGGGAGCAGGGCGGTCTTCGGACTGGCTGGAGCGGACGCTTTCGGATGCGCTGATGCTCACCTGGTGCCTGGAAGCGCCCTGGTGGGTGAAAAGAGGCGTGTTCGCGGGAGCGAGCGTGAAGCCGGTGAGGTTTCTGGAAGAGATTCTTTGGGTGGGGGAGTGGTGGAGGGAATGAGAACATCAGAATAGCGGCCTGAAGAAAGAGACGGGGCAGGAAATTTTCCAAGGGGAATTCACTGGGAAAATTTCCTGCCCCTGATTCCAATATGGGGGCTATTATTGTAAAGTTCATATACAATTACTAACTTTACATTCCAGTCTGTATCTATTATTTTTGCTTATTGCTCATCTAATATATGTGACCAATGCAGAAAAGTCAAGAGATTATTTTTTAACGGAATATTTCTCGCGGAAAGCCTCATAATCAGATTTAGCGATCTGATACTGTTCCTGTGTGCTTTCTTCCTGCTGATATATTTTCCCGCTGAACGGATCAATCAAAGCGTCCG
>DXDD01000108.1 GCA_019115665.1 Candidatus Eisenbergiella pullistercoris
TTCAGCCTTCGGCAGAACAGTAACGGCATCCGGCCATTCCAATCGCTTCGCGATGGGCCGGATGCTTCCTTCCTGTACGTTTTTGTACGGTCTGCGCAGTAAATGCGCAGACCTGTCTGAACAGTAACCATTCCAGTCGCTTCGCGATGGGCCTTCTGTCTGCCGTTTGACAGTCCGGCCTCAAAAATGTTATAATTCTGTCCGTAATCCTGACACAAAGCGCAGGCTGCGTGAAAGGAGCGGTTTGTTTTGTAAGTCCAAGAGATCCGGTCAGTTTTGTACCGCCGGTTTTTCCTGTTTATCCAAGTGATGCAGGGTTCTCTTTTGCCGCTTTCTTTCACGGGAAAGCGGCTTTTTCTATGCAGAAAGACGGGCGGCAGGGCGGCGGACGGACCCCGTGCAGCCGGTCTTTGGAACGGAGGCATCTCATGGATACCCGCGTGGCGGTTATGAGCATTATCGTGGAAAACGCAGATACGGTGGAGCAGCTGAACGGGCTTCTTCATGAACATGGGGAATATATCATCGGCAGGATGGGGATCCCCTACCGGAAACGGGGGATCAATATCATCAGCATCGCTCTGGACGCACCGCCAAATACCATCTCCGCGCTGGCGGGCCGGGTGGGGAATCTTCCCGGCGTCAGCGTGAAAACAGCCTATTCCGGAGTGATCAGCCATGAACAGGAATGAAGCGCTCTTCTCCCTCATCCGGCGGCTGGAGACGGAGCACAGGCTGGAGAGATCCGAGTATGAATTTCTCCTTGCGAACCGTACGCCGGAGGCGGCTGCAAGGCTTGCGGACAGCGCGGTGCGGCTGCGCCGGGAGATCTACGGAAACGACGTATACATCCGGGGGCTGATCGAGATCAGCAGCTTCTGCAGAAACGACTGTCTTTACTGCGGAATCCGCAGAAGCAATTCCCGCTGCCAGCGCTACCGGCTTACGCCGGAGGAGATCCTGGAGTGCTGCCGCGAGGGATATGAGCTGGGTTTTCGCACCTTCGTCCTGCAGGGCGGAGAGGACGGCTGGTTTCAGGACGGCCGGCTCTGTAAGCTGATCGGCCGGATCCGGTCGGCGTATCCGGACTGCGCGGTCACGCTCTCCCTTGGAGAGCGCAGCCGGGAAAGCTATCAGCGCCTGTTCGACGCCGGGGCCGAACGGTATCTGCTGCGCCACGAGACCGCTTCCAGAGCGCATTATGAGAAGCTCCATCCGGAGGAAATGTCCTATGACAGCCGCATGCGCTGCCTGCGTGACCTGAAGGAGATCGGCTATCAGACCGGCTGCGGCTTCATGGTGGGGTCTCCCTTCCAGACGGCGAAGGAGCTGGCGGAGGATCTTTTCTTCATCCAGGAATTTCAGCCGCAGATGTGCGGGATCGGCCCCTTTATCCCCCATGCGGACACGCCCTTTGCCGGAAAGCCGGCCGGAACGGCACAGCTGACCTGCTATCTGCTTTCCATCATCCGGCTTGCCGTCCCCGGCGTGCTGCTTCCCGCCACCACGGCGCTGGGCACCATCGACCCCGCCGGCCGGGAAAAGGGCATTCTGTCCGGCGCGAACGTGGTCATGCCGAACCTGTCCCCCGCCTCCGTCCGGAAAAAGTACATGCTGTACGACAACAAGGCTTCCGACGGGGCCGAATCCGCCCAGTGCGTTTCGGAGCTTTCCCGGCGGATGGAGGCCATCGGCTGCCGGGTCGTCGTCGGCAGGGGAGACGCGCGCCAGGCATTCTGACGGGAAAGAATTTTCTGACCCCAAGTAAACAGCCGCCGGAGGGCGGCGGAAAAGAGGTAATTATGCCAGTTTATGATCCCAAATCCCTGAAAGCGGAGGAATTCATCAACGATGAGGAAATCCGCGAGACCCTCGCCTATGCGGAGGCAAACAAAAACAACGCAGCGCTGATCGACCAGCTGCTGGAAAAGGCGCGCCCGAAGAAAACGGATAAGGGCTATACCTGCGCCGGCCTGACGCACCGGGAGGCCTCCGTCCTTCTGGCCTGCGAGATCCCGGAAAAGATCGAAGAGATGTACCGGATCGCCGAGGAGATCAAGCTTGCCTTTTACGGCAACCGCATTGTTCTCTTCGCCCCTCTGTATCTGTCCAACTACTGCGTGAACGGCTGCCTGTACTGCCCCTATCACCTGAAAAACAAACACATCCCGCGCAAAAAGCTCACCCAGGAGGAGGTCCGCGCGGAGGTCATCGCCCTGCAGGATCTAGGGCATAAGCGTCTGGCCATCGAAGCGGGCGAGGATCCGGTCAACAACCCCATTGAATACATTCTCGACTGCATCCGGACCATTTACAGCGTCCACCATAAAAACGGCGACATCCGCCGGGTCAACGTGAACATCGCCGCCACCACGGTGGAGAATTACCGGAAGCTGAAGGAAGCGGGCATCGGCACCTACATCCTCTTCCAGGAAACCTACCATAAGGACAGCTATCTGCATCTGCATCCCACAGGCCCCAAGCATGATTACGCCTATCATACCGAGGCCATGGACCGCGCCATGGAGGGCGGCATCGACGACGTGGGACTGGGCGTGCTGTTCGGCCTGGAGCTGTACAAATATGAATTTGCCGGCCTGCTGATGCATGCCGAGCATCTGGAGGCGGTTCACGGCGTCGGCCCCCACACCATCAGCGTTCCCCGGCTCAAACGGGCGGACGATATCGATCCGGACGATTTTGACAACGGCATCAGCGACGAGATCTTTGAAAAGATCATCGCCTGCATCCGTCTGGCCGTTCCCTATACCGGCATGATCATCTCCACCAGGGAAAGCGAGGATGTCAGAAGCAGGGCCCTGCGCCTGGGCATCTCCCAGGTCTCCGGCGGCTCCCGCACCTCCGTGGGCGGCTATGCGGGCTATGATGAGAACGAGCGCCCCCACGACACGGAGCAGTTCGACGTTTCCGACCAGCGCAGTCTGGACGAGGTGGTCCGCTGGCTGATGGAGAACGGGCACATTCCTTCCTTCTGCACCGCCTGCTACCGGGAAGGACGCACGGGCGACCGCTTCATGAGCCTCTGCAAGAGCGGGCAGATCCTCAACTGCTGCCATCCCAACGCCCTGATGACCCTTTCCGAATATCTGGAGGACTATGCCTCCCCTCAGACGAAGGAGGTCGGCTATCGCCTCGTAGAGGATGAGCTGAAGCGCATTCCCAACGAAAAGGTACGCCGCATCGCGGAAGAAAACATCGACGCCATCAAATCCTCCAACCGCCGGGATTTCCGTTTCTGAGCGGAGACGGCGCCGGAATCCCGGAAAAAACAGAAGAAAGGAGTCTTACTGCCATGGGACTGAACGATACTGCCTCCGCCGAACGGCTTCACATCGGCTTTTTCGGCATCCGGAACGCCGGAAAATCCAGCCTGGTCAACGCGGTGACCGGCCAGAACCTTTCCGTCGTCTCTGAGATCAGGGGAACCACCACCGATCCGGTCAGAAAGGCGATGGAGCTTCTTCCGCTGGGACCCGTGGTGATCATCGACACGCCCGGCCTGGACGACGAGGGAGGGCTCGGCGCGCTGCGGGTGGAAAAAGCCCGCCAGATCCTGGATCAGATCGATATCGCCGTTCTGGTCACGGACGCCTCCCGCGCCGCCCATCCGCTGGAGCAGGAGCTGCTCCGCCGTTTTGCGGAAAAAAAGGTTCCCTTCCTCATCGCCCGCAACAAGGCGGATCTGCTCACAGACCGGAAGGCTCCCGGCGAAAACGCCCTCTACACCAGCACAGTGACCGGAGAAGGCATCCGGGAATTGAAGGAAGGCCTGGGCGCTTTCGCCCGAAAGAAGCAGAATCCCCGCTTCCTACTCCGGGATCTCCTGCAGCCGGGCGACCTGGCGGTCCTGGTCATTCCCATTGACGAATCCGCTCCAAAGGGCAGGCTGATCCTGCCTCAGCAGATGGCGCTGCGGGACATTCTGGATGCCCACGCCTCGGCGGCGGTCTGCCAGGATACCGAGCTGTCAGCCATGCTCTCCGGCCTCGCCCGAAAGCCCCGGATGGTGATCACCGACTCCCAGGCCTTCGCGCGGGTCAGCCGGGACACGCCGGAGGACATCCCCCTCACCTCCTTCTCCATCCTCATGGCCCGCTACAAGGGCGATCTGGCCGCGCTGGTGCAGGGCGCTTCCGCCCTGAGGGAGCTGAAGGACGGCGACCCTGTCCTGATCGCCGAGGGCTGCACCCATCACAGACAATGCAACGACATCGGCACGGTCAAAATGCCCGGCTGGATCCGCGCCTTCTGCAAGGCTGAGCCAGCGTTTTCCTTCACCTGTGGCAATGAATTTCCGGCCGATCTGTCCGCATACCGCCTGGTCGTCCACTGCGGCGGCTGCATGCTGAACGAGGCGGCCATGAAAAGCCGTATGGAAAGAGCCGCCGAAGCCGGCGTTCCCATCGTCAACTACGGCATCGCCATCGCTCACATGAACGGCATCCTGAGGCGCAGCCTGCAGCTCTTTCCGGACGTGCTTTTGCTGCTGGGAGAGTAAATTTTCTCACCCCCGGATCTGGTCCTGAATGGCCGGATCCTTTATTTTTTTATCCTCCGCGAACAGAAGGATCTTGGAAAGGATCTCCGCGGTCTTAGGGTCGTCGTCCGCAAAGGGCAGAAAGATCCGGCCCCTCGCCTGGGAATGGACGGGCAGGACGGCGATCATGCCGAGGCCCTCGCCGTGGACGACGCCGGAACCCAGATGGACGGAATAATCCGCCAGGCTTCCGTGGATCCTCGCGTGGGAGCCGGCAAAGGATACGTTGGAAAGCTTCAGCAGGGAAACCAGCTCTTTCGCAAGGGCGGCGCGCATCTCCACGGTGGAATGGCTCGCCTCCGGATCCACGCCGCCCGCATGGGCCACGCTCACGGCAAGGTCGATATCCCGCATGGTCTCGGAAAACAGAATGGGCGGGACGGACTCCAGCGCTTCAGCCTTCCCCGTGGTCCGGTCAAAGAAACGCACCTCCTCCAGGGTGGGCGCTTCTATATCCGCCGGAGAAAACCAGTCCGCCAGGGCGTACATGCGCACGATCAGATTTTCTCTGTAAAATACCTTCTGCAGACCTTCCTCATAATCCACGGTCCAGCCCCGGCTCCGCAGCAGGGCCACGGTCTTCTGCGGCTGCACCTGGTGGCCGGCGTAGCGTCTGGACAGGGTCCTTTCCTGCCGTTCCTCCTCCGTCAGCGGATAATATTCCCGGAACACCTGCTTAAACGGCTGCTTCCGTTTTTTCTCATAAAGCAGATGCATGGCCTGCGCCCACTCCCCGGCGGCGATCAGATCGTGGGGATGGGCCACCCGCAGCTTCGCATCCGCCGGAAGGGCATGAAGCTCTCCCCGGATATCCGTCAGCGTCAGCCCGGCTTCGTTTTTTCCCGGGAAACCGGCTTTTCCGCCCTCTTCCGGGATCCAGAGCAGGGCGGACACCTGCGGAGCCAGGACGGGATTCTCCAGGATCTTTTCCAGCTCATCCCCCAAAAAGACTGTCTGCTCCGTCATCGCCCGCTCCAGCGTCTCCACGGCCCGGCGCTTCTGCTCCTTCAGCTCCTTTACCGTCTCCTTCATCTCAAGGACGGTCTCGTCCTTATTCAGGGCCTTCGGCAGGGTTTTCAGCGTTTTTCCGTTCTTTTGGACAGCAAGAGAGGCGTTCCCCTCCGCATCGATGCCAAGGCGCAGCAGCACGCCGTCCGCGCCGGGGGCAGGCGTGCCCGCATGGCCGGCCGCAGGATCATCCCCTGCCGGGCCGCCAGCCGCCGCGTTCCTGCCGTCCGCCCTCATGCCCGGCGCGACGCCGTCAAAGAAGGGCGCAAGCTCCTTCATCTTTTCACTTTCCAGATACCAGGTCATCCGGTTCACATCCATAAAGCCCGTGGTGAGGGCCAGATTCTCCATCGCCGTCAGGACGGCCTTTCTTTCGCTCTCGCGTCTCTGCGCGCCGAACTGTCTGCTTTCCTTCAGGAAGCGCTGAATGAATTCATACCGTCTCAGAGCCTCCCTGCGGTCGCCCTCGGCGATGGGGATCAGCGGATAGCAGCGCAGCTTTTCCTGGTTTCTCTTTTCCCCGATCTCCTTTTCCAGTTCTCCCGCGTCCAGCTTTCCCAGGACCGCGTCCGCATACAGCTGGGAGCGCCGGTGGGCGCTGCTCCCGGAAGTGATATATTTGGCGGACTGGTAGAGGATGTGAAAACGCTTCTCTCCCAGCTGCCCGTACGCCGTAAGAAACCAGTCCCGGTCAAAAGCGCCGTCGTTGAACCGCTGCGGGCTGATGGGCGAATACAGGGCGACCTCCGTTTCCTTTTCCGCGGAAAAGGTCTCGTTGATATGGGCCTGGAAAAACCAGACGCCCTTCTTCAGCCCCGGCCAGCCCAGGATCTGCTCCGCAAGGCCCGCCCACTGGGGCGCGTACATGGCCGCCTCCGCCAGACGCTTTTCCCCGATGTCCGTGGCGGCAAGCAGCTCCTTCAGCTTCTGCGGGCTGTCCTCCTTCGCCGGATAACAGCGCTTCAGCAGACGGCTGAGCACGGCCCGCTTGGTGGTATCCGAAGAATAGAGATAGCCCCGGAAAAAGGGCTCCTTTCCCAGCGCCGCCAGAAGACCGCAGAAATACTCCGCCCCTTCAAACCGTTCGATGGCACGGGCGGCAGGCGTGAGAGGGGTGGGAAGCTCTCCCCGCTTCTCTTCCACCTCCACGATGCGCCGCACCGCGGTGCAGGTTACCTCCTGCGCCCAGTTCCAGGTCTCCAGAAGCCTCTTTCCTCTGCCGTGAAACTTCGCCGGCGCGGTGAGCATGCCGATATCCCCGGCTGCGTTGCTTCCCACAAGCAGCCTCTGATACAGCGCCTCCGCCGGAAGCAGCTGCTCTTCGCAGGCGCGGAAAAAATCTTCCGCCTGCAGTCCCTCCTGCACTGGCGTCTGCATCTGCCTCTCCAGCGCGTACTCAAACCGGAACCAGGCCCGGAAGTCCTCCGGCCTTTCGGCCGTTTTCTTCAGAATGCGCCGCCAGAAGCCGGCCATCCGGTGGTTGAGCGGAAAATCATTCCTTCTTCCCTGCCACACGACAGCCTTTTCCTGATCGGTCTCCAGATATTTCCGGCTGAGATTTTCCCGGCCGATCAGCTCCACCGCGCACCGGTAGCAGCGAAAGGCTGCGGGGAATACCTCTTTCGGCGAAAAGATCTGTACAAGAAGGGCGGCCACATCCATCATCTGCCAGTAGCGCGCCTGATAGATGCCATAGGCCGCAGTGTGATAATCGGGCGCGAACCGGCTCTCCGTATCCGCGAACCAGGCCGCCGTCGCTGCCCGGTACACATAGGGGCTGTTCCAGCGGCAGGCAGTATAGCAGAACCCAAGCATTTTTTCCGGATCTGACGCATACGCTCCGAAGGCCTCCCGGAATTCCTCCCAGAAGGGGATCATTTCCGGCGTAACGGCCTGCCGGATCCGAAGCTGCGCACCGTTTCCGAAGGAGGCCGGGATGGGAACCGTCTGCATGGAAACGTTTCCGAAAAGCACCTTCGTGCGGGCGCCGTCATAGCTCTCGGTTTCATATTCGTAATCCGCATGGCGCGCAAATACCCCGTTCAGCCGTTCCAGCGCCGCCAGATATTCCTTTTCTGACGGAAGCAGGGCAGAGAACCATCCGGCATCCCCCCTCTCCGGCTGCAAAAGCCCTTCCTTTTCCAGCTGCTCCGCCTGCCGCTCCAGCTCCTTCGGATCATACAGGCCGAAGCCGTTTTCTTCCGTATATTCCTCCCGCGCCTCCTCCTCTCCGTCCAGCCGGTCCAGCAGGATGCGGGTCTGGGTGGAAAGCTTCCGCTCCTTCAGACAGGAAAGGGCCTCCGCCTGACCGCGGAGCAGCTCCGGATGCTCCTCCCGAAATCCCAGAAGCAGCTCTGCCGCCGCCTGGATCTGATATTCCTCCCCGGCGGAGAGCATTTTCCCGACGACGGGAGCGAGGGACGCGGGCTTCTGCTTTTGGAGGACGGAAAGCACCGCCTTGCGGAAGCCGCTGCTTCTGGAACGCAGGCTCTCCGCCAGCGCCTCCAGATCCTCCCTCTCCAGAGAGCAGTCGGAAAGCCGCTTCGCCGCCAGCTCCTTCACCTGTACGGAACGGTCCTGCAGACCTTCCCGCAGGAGAGCGCGGTGCTTTGCCCGTTTTTCGGGCTGCAGAAGGTTTCCGTACCAGGCGGAACGCTGCTGCACATCCATGAAAGGGCGAAGCTGCGCAAGCCGTTCCGTCATTTCTTCATCCAGGTCGTACCCCGCAAGGCTCAGCATGCAGGAGATCACCCTGGTATTTTCCAGCGTCACGGAGACGAAGGCGAAGGGATTTCCCGTAAAGGTGCGGTTTTTGTTTCCGATGAACCGGGCGGCCTCCTCCAGCGAGCCAAACAGCGCGCGCCGCTCCGTTTTCGTATCCGGAAGATCCGGATTTTTCTTCGCCGAAAAGGGCTCCTTCCGGTAAGTACAGGCATAGGTACCAAGCACGGAAAAGGTCACCGACAGGCAGCCCGTGATCCAGGCCAGAAGCTCCTCGTCCCGCTCCCCCAGATACTGCTGCGCCAGTCTCATCTGATACCGGGGGCTGTCCGTGCGGCTGATGAACAGCCATCCCAGGATCCGCCGGTACTTTTTTTCATCCTCCAGAAGAGCGCGCACCATCCGGTCCGTATCCGCCGCCTCATGGCAGCCTGCGGCCCAGAGGGCAAAATAGGCCTCCAGATTGTCAGGGCTGTCCAGGAACCTGCGTCCGGCCTCCGGGTCCGTCAGGCACTCATATGCCAGGGCGGCGCATCTTTTCACCGTCTTTCCGTCCGCGTCCCCGAATCCCAGACCGGTCCAGGTATCAAAGGCTCTGGCGACGCTGCTGAAACGGAACAGATCTTCGTCGATGCACAGCTTCAGGATCCGGGTCAGGGTCTGTATGCTTCCCGCATCCGCGTTTTCCAGGATCTGCTGCCTCAGTCCCTCCTGCAGACGGGCCGCGAGCAGAAGCTTCAGAAGGCGGTCCAGAAGCTCCGGCTGTCCGCTGATGACCACCGCGCGGATGATTTTCGAGGAAAGAAGGACCTCTCCGTCGTCTCCGGAAAGGGCGTCCCAGACGGCCGCGCAGATCTCCCCGTTCCCCCTTCTCAGCTCCAGCGCCAGGCGCACGTCAAAGCCGCGCAGCCAGTCATGGCTGCAGGAAAGCAGCTCCTTCTCATCCTGCTCATAGCAGAGCAGGTACAGGCAGCCCGCCAGATCGGATACCGCCTGAAAGGCGTGATAGCCGAAATCCGCGGAGCGGTAGCTCCTTCTCCACATGGAAGAGGAAAACTGCCCCTCCATCCGCATCCAGGTGATCTCCTCCATATCCCGTACAAACCGCCTGTCCGACAGGGCTTTCACCGCGCGCTTCATGGCCGGATTCCAGAATTCCTCCGCCGTTTTCAGCTCCTCCGGCGCTTTCCCATAGATTCCTCTCAGCACGCCGGAAAGACTTTCCCAGTTTTCCCTTCCGTAGGGATAGCAGACATAGTTCCAAAGCGCCTGCGCGAGCGGCCCGCTCTTTTGGGCCCTTTTTTCCATCGCTTTCTGTTTTGTCCGATCGATCGATGCATTTTTCCGTTCCATGCTTTCCCCCGTTTCCCGATAAACCGGCGAATCCCGTTCTCGTTTTTCCCCTGCCGCGCTACCACAGCCGGCCGCTTAAAAAGGTCAGCCTGATAAAGGTCAGACAGTCCCCCTCCCGCAGCCTCACCGGGCTGTCCAGCCCGGCGATCTCCGTATCGTTCTGAAAGATCCGCACCAGCCCGTCCTCCGCGCACTGGCAGGCATTTCTTACCGCTTCCGCTTCCTCCGCCTTTTTCTTCGACCAGATCCGGCCGAAGCCCACCCTTCCGGTTTCCGCCTGCTCCCTGATCTCCTCTCCCGTCAGGAACGGAATCAGCTGCCTGTCCGCGCCCTTTTCGTTATACCTGCCGACCTCGATCCTTACCAGCGCCGCAATGAGCTCCCGCAAAGTGGAGACGGAATCCGGAAGCTCGTAAGGCACGCGCGCCAGACGGTCCGGCGTTTTGGGCGCGAAGGGATTCTCCGCCCTGCGGGCGGCGCTCCTGTTTCCTGCCGATTTGATCTGTATGTATACCTTCATGGGATTCTCCTTTTTTATGCCATATTTTCATTATAATGGCAGGGAGCGGCGGCGTAAACAGGAAAAGCGGCGCCGCGCCCTCCGCTTCTTGCCTGTACGTATTCGTACGGTCTGCGCAGTAAATGCGCAGACCTGGCTGAACAGTAACTTCCGCTCACCACTCCAGATCCGAAGGCGGCAGCGCTTCTCCCTTCACCAGGCAGATCCGCTCGATGCGAAGGCCGGAGGAAAGCTCATATATCTGAACCGTATGCTCCCCTTCCGCAAGGGCCGTTTCCGCCATGGGAACCCAGCGGTACACCTGCTCCGCCTCATAGCGCCAGAGCTTTCCGTCCCGGTGGCTTTCCGTGAGGGCAAGGGGCGCGCCGTCCACGCCCACAGCCGCGAAGGACTCGTCTCCGGTGGCAAAGCGGCACAGCAGCCAGATCACATAATCCCCGCCGCCGCAGCGGATCCGGTAATTCAGGCAGGGCGCTTCTTCCGTCCTCCAGACGGTTCCGGCTCCCCGGATGTACATGGCAAGGCCGCTTCTTCCATAGGTTTCTCCCGCGCAGTACTGCCATCTTCCGTCAGTGGTCCAGGCGTTTTCGCTTTCTGAAAGCGCAGCGGCGGCATCGATGCGCAGCATGCCGTTTTGCTCGCTGAAAACAGTCTGCCCTTCCTCAAAATAATGCTCCTCAGACACGGGCTCCGCGTACCGCTCCGGCCAGCTGATCCGGTCGCTGACTGCCACCGTGTCCTCTGGCGTCTTCCTGGCCTCCCAGAATTCCGGGCGGGGCTTGAGCACTATTTTTCCGTAAAAATCTTCCGTCCAGCCTTCCACATCCCAGTCCTTCGGAAGCTCCTGACAGCCGGTCACACCCGCCAGATTATTTTCTCTGCGCTCCTTCGTGTAAAGGACGAAGCGGGAAAAGGCAAAATAGCGGTCGATCCCATGGAAGCAGATCTCGTGGATCCCTGCGGAAAGCCGCGGCAGCTTCAGGTACAGACGGTCCACATTGTTCAGCACGTTTTTCTTCCAGTTTCCCCGCCACTCATCCGTGGAAGGAGATTCCGCGATCTGTACCGCCCCGCCGTCCACGGACACGCCGATCCGGATCCGTCCCGTGGAATTCAGGGACGGGAAGCGGTGGATCTCCAGCAGACAGTCTCCTCCCTCCATCAAAAGGACACGGTAGCGGAGCGGCTCGTTCTGCTCTCCCGCCTCCTGTTCTGAAAGCCGGCATTCCACCAGGCTTCCGCGGCAGCGTCCCGCCCTCGGGATCACGCCAAACTGCGGCGTCATAACGGCAGCGTCCGCCTCCACACATACCAGGCCGCCGTCCTCCCGAAAGACCGGTGCCGCACCCGCCGCTCCGCCATCCACGCACGCGGAAAGCTTCGGGACGGTCAGGCGGACGGGGATCTCCAGCTGCCCGCCGTCGGTGAGATTTTTTACCAGGATCCGCCCTTCCCGGTTTCTTCTTCCGTCCTCCGCCGTCGCCAGGACGCGGACTTCGGTTTCCACCCTTCCCCGCTTTTGGGACAGACCGATCCAGTCCGGCGCTTCGATCTCAAAATCAAAAGCCCCGTCCCCGCCGTTTCCGATCTCCAGCCATCTGACGCTCCGGGGCATAAAGGAAAACTCCCTGTCCCCGTTCCAGAGGCTGAGGATCATCCGGCCCTTTTCTGCCGTTCCGGGCCGGGCCGCAGCTGTTGTGCCGGACCAGGCCGCAGCAGCGCCGGGCCGGGCCGCAGCAGCCGCATCGGCTCCCGCCTGTACGCCGGCCGCCCTCCCGGCCTCTCCGCCGTCGCTCTCCGTCCTTCTGCATGCCCGCAAGCGTTCCGGAAGAGGAGGCGTGCAGCCGGGAAGCTGGGCGGCACGCGGGGGCGGGAAGCCCTCCGGATCCAGAATGGCGTCCCATTTTCCGCCTGCCATCCGTTTGTTGTAGTAGACCAGCATCTTCCGTCTGGCATCGTCAAACGCCCTGGTCCTGCGCACATATTCCGCCGCCGCGGCGTATTTTCCCTGCCGGCAGGCCAGGGTGCTCCTGTCCCCGTAATAGTACGCGAGGTTGGTAAAATATGCCGCATGGATCCGCATCAGCACCAGCTCAAAGAAAGCGTCCCTCTCCTTTTCGGGAAGTCCCTCATAGATGGCGTTTCCTTTTTCAAACAGCTCCTCATATTTATGGATGCGCACGGCGGCCTCATCCCCATAGGCCGTCTGGGAGAAAGCATCGTCGTCCATGTTTTCCAGCTTCCGCACATTGGTGAGCTGGGAAAAATCATTGAGCAGCCGCGACACCTGTTCTCCGATGCCGCCGGAACAGTTCCCGGAACCTCTGGCGCCAAAAGTTTCGGAACCTTTGGCACCAAAGTTTCGTGTGATCCAGTCCGCCACATAGGCGTCCACGTCCCGGCTCAGAGGCTTTTCCCTTCTGCCGGAAAGCGCTCCGAAGCGGGGCGCGCTTTCCTTTCCGGCCTCCCAGGCATAGCGCAGGAAAAATTCGATCTCCTGCTCCAGAGGCTTCATGGCACCAACGTTCATCACCCACAGCTTCCGGATCTCCTCCCTCCATGCCTTTTCCAGCTCGTAGGCGGTATGCGCCAGCGGAATGGAGCAGAGGAACACGTAGGACATGCTGGGCGGCGCCCAGTAGGAATTATGGTAATAAAGGCCGTTCCCGCCGCTGCGCTTTTTCTCCGCCTCAGAAGGATAACGGCGGACATAGCCGTAGTTGTCATTGGCCCACACCAGCGTCATGTCCTCCGGCACCTGCAGCCCGGCATCGTACAGATCCAGGACCTCCTTATAGGGAATGAAGGTCATCATGGTCTCCTTTCCCAGAACGTCCTTCAGGATCCTTCTCTGGTCATGGATGACCGTTTCCAGCAGCTTCACCTTGGCCGCCTGCCGCTCCTCCTCCGGAAGCTGCTGGATGGCCTCCGTCTCAAAGCCGGAATCGTGGATGCCGCGCATGCCGAGCGTATAGCAGACCTCGAAATCCCGGTTCTGCTCCACGCTCTCCCTCCAGTATTCCTGCAGGATCTCCCGGTTCCTTCCGGGGATGGAATAATCGTACACCGCGTCGGTATAGCCCTTTTTCGCGATCCAGGGTTTCCACTCCCGGTTATTGGAGCGCATCAGCATGTCGCAGTGGGAGGTTCCGGCCACGATCCCCATCCGGTCCGCCAGCGCCCCGTTTTCCCTTTTCACGTTAAAGGAATTGACGTGCATGGCAGGCCAGATATAATTGGCCTTCAGCCGAAGCAGCAGCTCGAATATCTTTTCGTAGGTCTTCACCCCGATGGTATCCTCGCCCATGTGCTTTTTCACCCAGCGGTCCAGCTCCTCCTCATCGTTGATGAAAATGCCGCGGTACTCCACGGAGGGCCAGTCCGCCTTCTCAAAATCCTCCGGCAGGAAAAATTCCTCCTTCTCCCGCACCGGCACGTCCGCCCAGAAATACCAGGGAGAAACGCCAAGCATGCCGCTCAGCTCATAGATGCCGTAGATGGTCCCTCTCCGGTCCGTTCCCGCAATGATAAGCCGCCCCTCCCGCACATACATCAGGTAGCCTTCTTTGCGAAGCTTTCCGTTCTCCCCATACAGACCGCAGGCGGCGATCCGCTCCGGCTCCGTCAGCGCGTCAAAGTCCGCGGACACTCCCAGCGTTCCCGCCAGAATGGCGGGAACGTTCCGGCTTCCCGCTCCATCCGCTCTGCCGCCTTCCGCTTCGGCGGCAGAATCTCTCCGTTTTTCCGTCTCATCCGCCCTGCCGAACACCTTTTCCAGATCCGAACGCAGACTGCCCGCCGCGATCTTCACCGCGTCCGTCTCTCCTTCCTGCACCAGGACCGGACAGGCCAGTCCCCTTTTCAGATAAAAATCCATGGTTTCCTCCGTTTTCCGCCGCTTCGCGGCTCTGATCGTTCCGGGATCCGGGTCCCGAGGCCCGCTTTCCCTTTTTCCTTTTATTTTAAGCGACAATCAGGCAGTTTTCTTCTGTTTTCCTGGCAGAAACATTACGTATCTTGACTTTTGCATGAGATGCTTTAGAATAAAACCAAAAAGAAAGGGCAGAAGATTATCACAGCGCCGGGCTGGAGGTCCGGCGCGCGTGCCTCACAAACGCTTCGGCATGGAGAGAAAAAATGGTCGATCAGTATATCACGGCTTTTTACGGAAGGGAATCCGAAGAGGAATACGCCGGTTATGAATTCGTTTACTCCGTCAACAATGCGCCGCATAATGACAGCGAATTCTGCCTTCATAATCATAACGATCTGTATGAAATCTATCTCTTTCTGGAAGGGGACGTGGAATTTCATATAGAAGGAAATATTTACCGCGCCCATCCCAATGATATTTTCATCGCCCGCCCCTTTGAAATGCATCACAACCATTTTCTGTCCTCCGGCCGTTACCGGCGGATCGTGATCTTCATTCCCACCTGCTTCTTCCGGGAAAAGCAGTGTCCGGAGCTGGAACGATTTTTCCTGAACCGGACCTTCGGCACAGGCTGCCAGATCCCGGCCGCCGCAGCGGAGCCGGAGCTCGCTCCTCTCCTTCTGAAGATCAGCCGCTATCTGCAGGAGGGCGCGTATCGGATCGCCCAGGGCGCGCTTCTGGAATTTCTGTATCTGCTGAATCAGACAGAGGAGCCTTCGGCCGAGCCTGCCGTAGAGGACCCGCGGATCCGGGATATCCTGCTTTGGCTGAACAGCCATCTGGCGCAGCGGATCACTCTGGATGGGCTCGCAGAAACCTTTTTCATCAATAAATATCATCTATGCCGGATCTTCCGCTCCGTCACCGGCATGTCCATCAATCAGTACCTCAATTACAAGCGGCTGCTGCTTGCCCGCTCTCTGCGCCGGGAAGGGCAGACCCTGCTGGAGGCCAGCGTCAACGCCGGCTTCAACAGCTACGCCCATTTTTACCGAATGCATAAAAAGGTGTTCGGTACAGGCCCAAGGGAGGGGACCGCCGTCAGCGATGCAGAAGCACCGTCACATCGTTGACGTTGGTTCCCGTGGCTCCGGTCAGGAGCAGTCCGTCCGCCGCCCGCAGCGCATGGTAGGCGTCGTTTCTTCGCAGCACATCTTCCATGTCGATGCCAAGGGCGCGCAGTCTCCCTGCCGTTCGGCCGTCAACGATGCCGCCCGCCGCGTCTGTCGGCCCGTCCGTACCGTCAGACCCCAGAGAAAACAGAAGCACATCTTCTTTCCCATCCAGGATCCCGGCGGCGCTTAATGCGAGCTCCTGGTTTCTTCCGCCAAGGCCGTCTCCCGTCACCTTCACCACCGTTTCCCCGCCCGCGATCAGAGCAAAGGGCCGCTCATAGTCCGGGCTGTCCGCCAGAGAAGCGATCCGTTTTCCCTCCTCCCCTGCCTCCCCCTGCATGGAATCGGTCAGAAGGTATGCGTGATAGCCAAGCTCCCGCGCGTGTGAGACAGCGGCAACACACAGCTGCCGGACGCTTCCCACCACATGATTCTCCACCCGGACGGGATTTTTCTGCGGCGGAATCGGATCCTCCTGCGGCGGCAGCTCCGTCCGCTTTCCTCCCCGAAGCAGGATCCGCTCCACCCGTTCCGGAAGCCGCAGATCATATTTTTCCAGAAGCCGCAGCACTTCCTGCGGATCGCTTCTGTCCGGATAGGTGAGTCCGGAGGCGATCATATCCTCGCTCCCTCCCACCACATCCGACAGGATCACAGAATACGCCTTCCCGCTCCTCAGGCATCCGGCCAGCTTTCCTCCCTTGACCGCCGACAGCCTCTTGCGGATCAGATTGATCTCCGTGATATCCGCCCCGCACCGCAGCAGCTTCTGCGTCGTCTCCTGAATGTCCGAAAGGGACAGTCCCTCCTCCGGAAGCTCCAGCAGGGCGGAGCCGCCTCCGGAGATCAGAAACAATACGGTATCTCCCTCTCCCGCTTCCCGTACGAAACGCACCGCAGCCTCACCTGCCCGGACGGAATTCTCATCAGGAACAGGATGTCCGGCTTCCATGACAAGAAAGCCGGGCAGCGCTCCTTTCGCATGGCCGTACTTTGTCACCACGAGCCCCTTTTCCATCCGCGCTCCCAGCACGTCCGCCGCGGCCTCTGCCATCACCCGGGCCGCCTTCCCCACCGCAAGGACAAAAACGCGCCCCTGCAGCTCCAGTCCTTCCAGAGCGTTTCGTACCGCCCTGTCCGGAAGAACGTCTTCGATGGTTTTTCGGATGATCGCTTCCGCATGCTCATACAGAATATTGCTCTCCCTCATCTTTTGTTTTCTCCATTTTCGCTTTTTTCTTTCCCGAGAGAAAATGCCGTGAAACGACCGGGCCCATCCCCATTGCCCGGCCCGATACGCCGATCCGTTTTGGCGCGGCAAATGGCTGAGCAGAAACAGCGCGCAGCCTTTCGTTACCCCTTCCGGTAGATCTCCTCCACCACGTCGTCGATGTCGGCCTCTTTCACCTTCACATCCAGAACCCTATACTGCTCCATCACTGTCCGGATCACCTGGGCTGAGCTGAGCGCTTCGGAGTCGTAGCTGCATCGGATCCGGTTCCCTTCCACCGTACATTTTGCCTCCGCGGGCAGCACAGGCCCCTGCGCGGCCGCCTGACCGTCCTCCACCTCGATCTCCACCGTTTCCTTTGTTCCATAGCGTCTTTTTACGTTCTCCACCGTATCGTCCACCGCAAGAGTTCCTTTGTCGATCACGATCATACGGCCGCATACAGAATCGATGTCCTTCATGTCATGGGAGGTGAGCAGGATCGTCGCTCCGGTTTCCCGGTTGATCGCACGGAGCAGACTGCGGATCTGTTTCTTTACCGCCACATCCAGGCCGATCGTAGGTTCATCCAGGAACAGAATCCTGGGATCATGCAGAAGGATCGCCAGAAGCTCTGCCCGCATCCGCTGGCCCAGACTCAGCTGTCTGACCGGCTGCTTCAGGAATTCCTCCGCCCCCAGAATCTCCGCGTATTTTTCCAGATTGTTCCGGTAAATCTCCTCCGGGATCTTATAAACCCGTTTCAATACCTGAAAGGTATCCTCCGCAGGCAGATCCCACCACAGCTGGCTTCTCTGCCCGAACAGGACGCCGATCTGTCTGGCGTTTTCCTTTCTTTCCGCAAAAGGATCCCGCCCGAACACCCGCACCGTTCCGGAGTCTGGCGTAAGCACACCGGTCAGCATCTTGATGGTGGTGGATTTCCCCGCGCCGTTCGGCCCCACCAAACCCACGGTCTCCCCGGCTCCGATGGAAAAGGAGATGTCCTTTACCGCTTCAAGCAGCCTGTACCTGCGCCGGAACAGATAACCGGCAAAGCTTTTTTCCTTCACCGGAACCCGGTAGCTTCTGCATACGTTTTCCAATATGATTTCCTTCACGTTCTTCCTCCTGCCCTTTCCTTCTGTTCCTGCGCCTTCCGTTCCCGCCCTTTTCCATTCCCGGCCCTTTTCAGTTCCCGGCCCCGGAATAATGCTTCAGTCCAAACCGGAAAAAGCGAAGCGCCCCCGCCAGCGCCGCAAAGCCCACGAAGGGAGCCGCATACCCGCAGATTTTCTCAAACATTCCCTCCGCCTTGTTCAGAAGCAGCAGGCCCGGGTAATAATTGATAAACGCCCACGGGAAGGCAAAGGTCAGCGTCATCTGCACCGCGCCCGGAAAAATACTGAGGGGATACCGGGTCAGATCCCGGAATTTATAATAAAAGATCTCCCCGATCTCCTCCGATTTCAGCGTCCAGAAGCTGATCGCCCCCACCGCAAGCATCCCCGCCATCTGCAGGCACACGCCTCCCGCCAGGGCAAGCAGCAGATACAGAAGCTTCCAGCCTGTAAAAATCTCCCTTTCCCGGTACAGCGCGATCCCAAGAAAGATCAGCGTGACCAGAATCTGCGCCAGAAAGGTATCCCCGAACCGGTAACAGATCAGCTGCTTCACAATGCCCATCGGCCTGGTCAGAAGCACGTCCAGCGTCCCCTTCACGATCATTCCGGAAAGATTATAGACCGTATACCACATAAGGGTCCCCGCAGCCGCATAAGTCAGCAGAGAAAGTCCGTACAGGATCGTCAGATCTTCAAACTTCCACCCGTCGATCCCTTCCAGCCGGGCGGTAATGATCCAATATGACACATAAATAAGAAAATACGTGATAAAATTGGCGAAAAGCCCCAGGAAAAAACTGACCCGGTACTCCGCGCGCGCTTTAAAAAAGGTCTTCACATAAAAACAGTACAGCCTGATAAAATCCATCCCTCTCTCCCTCCGATGGAAAGCGCTTTTTTCATCCTCCCTGAATCACAAGCTTTCTTATGAGCCGCCTTTCCAGCGCCCCCGCCAGCCCTGTGAAAAAAAGCAGCCAGACAGCCAGAATGCCGAAATTTTCCAGCATAGCGGAAGCCTCCCATTCATTCAGCATAAGCTCCAGGGGAAAGGAAAACAGAAAACGGAACGGCAGAAGCTGATTCACCCGAAAGAGCGCGTCCGGAAACAGGCTCAGCGGAATAAAGGAGCCCGACAGGAATTTGATGATATCCCGAATGATCCTCTGAATGGCCCAGATTTCCAGAAAGACCATGGCGGACATGCCGATGACGGTGAAGATCAGCATATAAAGGAAATGCCCCATCACCACGGCCAGAAGTGCGGCCGGAAGCTGCCTGGCCACGATTCTGTCCGCATGCCGGAACAAAGCAGCGCTGAAAATCAGAATCACCGGCAGCCCCTTCAAAAGGAAATCCGCCGTCAGCTCTCCCAGACACTGCATGTAGCCGGCGCGGATAAAGGGATACGGCCTCATCAGGTCAATGGTGATGGAGCCGTCCGTGATCTTGTCCCCGATCAGCTGCGCGATCCGGTTGATATAAAACAGCGAGATAACACTGGATAAGATCGTATACAGGATCATATACTCCGTCATCTGTCTGCTGTTTCTGTACAGATACACCCACAGGGCGAGCCTGATGCAGATATCGATGATGCTGCCCGCCGCCGCGAATATCGCCGAGCTTCGATAGGTAAGCCGCGCCTTGAACGCGGCAGTCAGGAAAGCCATAGATCTCATCCCCCATTTCCCACGTAAATTTCCTTTATGATCTCCTCGATGGGCACGCCTGTGCCCCCCCGTCTGTCCGTTCGGAATGCTCCTGTATTTTAACGGCAAATCAATTTTACCTTCTTTTAGCGTATAAATCAACGTTGTTAACCAAAAGGAAATTTCCCATGAAATACACCTTTTGAAACCCCCACGTTTTCCCGAAAACAGGCTGTCAGAGAAGCGAAACCATGTCGGCTTTCTTCGGTTCCGTATTCTTCCCCAGCCACTGCCGCACGGTTTCCACGCTCTCCTCGATGATCTCCGCGATCACCTCTGCCGCCGCCCCTCTTTCCGCCATATTCCGGGCCGCTTTTTTCGCTGTCTCTGTCTTCCCAAGGAGTATCCCTTCTTCCCGGCCTTCCTCTCGACCTTCTTCTCTGCCTTCTTCTTTCCCGATTTCATAGATTTCTTCCGTAATTTCACACATAACCTCTATCCCTTCTTTCTCGCATTTCAGGAAATGGACCCGTTCCGACAGCGCCCCCTGGCTTTTGTCCTCCGGATCTGATGTTTTAAAGTATCTCATCAGCGCGGCTGTCTCCGAACCGTCGTCCACCTCGGCATTGACGTAAACAACATGCAGGCCGTCGTCATA
>DXDD01000109.1 GCA_019115665.1 Candidatus Eisenbergiella pullistercoris
AAAAAGATATTCCCGCCATTTATATGATATTTATAAATTGACTCCACTTATTGATTTTAATGATAAATTTAACGCATTGATAAAAGAAGTTCGAGAGCATCGGGCCGGGATGCCGATATGTCCATCTGCAAAAGAAGGAATAGATATATCTGCCACTATTATGGAGTTCTGCGATAATTTCTTTTTTAAAGAAGATTATCAGACTATCACAAGCTATTTTACAGAAGACTTTGTCTCTTATGAAAATGTAATTGAAAATATGAAAAAGCTTATACAGGAGGTTTCCTTTTGATACACCAGCTCATAAGTAAGTTTTCTCCTGCTTTATCTTCTGCCCTCTGTGAGGAAACCTTTCATCCTGATGCACGGGGACGGGACGGGGATCATAACTTTCATAACCGGGCTGCGGGCTGACCGTTACGTGCTCAAAATGGATCGGAAGTCCGGCGGAATGATAGAAGCTTTTTCCGTTCTGAACCTGAAAATGCAGATGCGGCTCCGTGCTGTTGCCGGAATTTCCGCACCGGCCGATCGGCTCTCCCCGCCTGACGCGCTGGCCGCTCTTTACCGGAATGCTGCCCGGCATCAGATGCGCAAGAAGGGAATATTCCTGACTGCGGGCGGCAGGAGAGGGCTCCGTGTGATTCAGATCCGTATGCCGGAGCAGCACATAATTTCCCCGGATATCCCGGATCAGAGGATCGGTTTTTCCGCCGAAGATTCCGCTGTCCTTACAGTCTGAGCGAATTTCCTCCACCACGCCGTCCGCGGGCGCAAACACGGTTCTGCCATAGCAGTAGTAGCTGTCACAGCTGGAAGGATTCCCCTGACAGCTTTTTCCGGAATCATCCAGAATGAGAAAATCACAGGCATATCTCTGGGAATTAACTTCCCAGGAATGGGAGGCTTCCCGGCTTACCCCGCCGTTGACAATAGCCCAGGCCCCCTCAAAGGGCAGGGAATAGGTGATCCGCGGTAAAAAATTGTCCTTATCCGGCATCGGCCGGTTTTGGGCCTGGCAGATCACGATCCCGGCAAGCTGCCGCAGGCTTTGCAGGAAAACCGGAAACGACAGGATAATTTCCAGAATCCCAAACAGCCAGAAGAGCCACAGCCATTTCCAGACGGGCTGTTTGGAAAAAAACATGGGCAGGCCGAGAAGACCAAGCCATTTCAGTCTCGAAGACCAGCGGAGCAGTGTTCTCATTTTTCTAATCTTACCTTTCTTCCCGAAGCGGGAATTTTCTTTTCAATCAAACAAAATCTTTTCTCAAAGCGGAGAGCCTTTCTGGTGTGCTATTGTTCCGGTACGGTAAAAAACAGATTTTTTGATCTTTTAACCGTATCATACCATGAAAAGTACGGTTCAGAACAGCATTTTGGAGGTTTTCTGAAAAAATTTGTGGAACATTTCGCCGAATCCTTTGCCCCGTGAAAAGCAACCTGCGGCATGATACGGCGGTGATACGGCAAACAATCTTCTGGATTTACAAACGCAGAGCTGGTATAATGATTGCGCGGCGCGCAATCCGGCCCGATTGCTCGGGCCGCCCCGCTGCGCGGGGATTATACCAGATCCGCAGCTTGCGGAGAAAATGCCGCCTGCGGCGTCGCTTTCTCCTCTTCGCGCGCGGTATAATGACTACGCGGCAGCGCAATTATAAGAAGGAAACGGAAAACAGGATGACAGAACTGCATACAAAACAGGAAAGACTGAATAAATATCTGGCGGACTGCGGGATCTGCTCCCGCAGGGAGGCGGACCGGATGATCGAAGCCGGCAGGGTGACGGTGAACGGGCGGCCTGCGGACATGGGGCTGCGGATCGGGCCGGCCGACGAGGTGGCGGTGGACGGACGGGTCCTGGAGCGGAAGGATAAAAAAGTGGTTCTCGCCTTTTACAAGCCCGTGGGCGTGACCTGCACGGAGAAGGACCGTTTCGCGGAAAAAACCATCCGGGACGTGGTGGACTATCCGGTCCGCGTCACCTACGCGGGACGGCTGGATAAGGATTCGGAGGGACTTTTGCTTCTGACCAACGACGGAGAGCTGATCAACGCGCTGATGCGCGCCGCCAATTTCCATGAAAAGGAATATCTGGTGCGGGTAAACCGGCCGGTGACGGAGGCTTTTCTGCAGAAAATGGCGGAGGGCGTGTTTTTAAAGGACCTGAACGTGCAGACCAGGCCCTGTCCGGTGGAGCAGGAGGGAAAATTCGTCTTCCGCATCGTGCTGACCCAAGGGCTGAACCGGCAGATCCGGCGGATGTGCCGGGCGCTTGGCTATGACGCGCAGGGAATCAAAAGAGTGCGGGTGGCGAATATTACCCTTGGAAGGCTGAAGCCGGGCAATTACCGCGTGGTGGAAGGGGAAGAGCTGAAGGAGCTGTACCGGATCGCCCGCGGCGAAGGCGCCGGGGCAAAGGCGCGGGCATGGAGGTAAATATGGATAAAACGGCAAGAATGAAAGAGCTGATCGCGAGGCTGACCGAAGCCTCCCGGGCCTATTACGCCGAGGACCGGGAGATCATGAGCAATTTTGAATATGACCGGCTCTATGACGAGCTGGAAGCGCTGGAAAAGGAGACCGGCACCGTTCTGGCGGGAAGCCCCACGGTGACGGTGGGCTACGAGGCGGTGGACGAGCTTCCCAAGGAGCGCCATGAGCGCCCCATGCTTTCGCTGGGAAAGACGAAGAGCAGGGAGGAGCTTAGGGACTGGCTGGGAGACCAGAAGGGCCTTCTTTCCTGGAAGCTGGACGGCCTGACCGTGGTGCTCACCTACCGGGACGGAGCGCTGTTCAAGGCGGTCACCCGCGGAAACGGGGAGATCGGAGAGGTGATCACGCCCAACGCGAAGGTGTTCGTAAACATCCCGCTGAAGATCCCTTTTCAGGGCGAGCTGGTGCTGCGCGGCGAGGCCGTCATCACCTATGAGGATTTTGAAAGGATCAATGAAAAAATAGAGGACGCGGACGCGCGCTATAAGAACCCCAGGAACCTCTGTTCCGGTTCCGTGCGCCAGCTTTCCAGCGAGATCACGGCGCAGAGAAATGTGCGCTTTTACGCCTTCGCGCTGGTTTCCGCGCAGGAGGCGGCCGAAACAGGAAAAACGGACAGGACGGGAGAGGCGGCCGGAGAAGCGGGAACGGCGGAAATCGGAAAAGCCGGAGCCGGAGAAGCGGAAGCGGCCGTAGATTTTGAAAACTCCAGGAAAAAGCAGTTTGCATTTCTGGCCTCCCAGGGTTTCGACGTGGTGGAGTACCGGGAGGTGGACGCGGGAAACGTGGAGGAGGCCGTCTCCGATTTTGAGGAGCGGATCCGGACCTTCCCCATCCCTTCCGACGGCCTTGTCCTCATCTACGACGACATCGCCTACGGGCTTTCTCTTGGGACAACGGCCAAGTTTCCCCGGGATTCCATCGCCTTCAAATGGGAGGACGAAACGGCGGAGACCACCCTTCTGGAAATGGAGTGGAGTGCGAGCCGTACCGGCCTGATCAATCCGGTGGCCATCTTTGAGCCGGTGCAGCTGGAGGGCACCACTGTGAGCCGGGCAAGCGTGCATAACGTGAGCATCGTAAAGAGCCTGGAGCTTGGGATCGGGGACAGGATCACCGTTTACAAGGCGAACATGATCATCCCCCAGATCGCAGAAAACCTGACGAAAAGCGGCACCCTTCCCATTCCGGATACCTGTCCGGTCTGCGGGGGAAAGGCGGAGATCCGGCAGGTGAACGACGTGCAGTCCCTCTACTGTACCAATCCGGACTGCGACGCGAAAAAAGTGAAGGCATTCACCCTGTTCGTCAGCCGGGACGCGCTGAACATCGACGGCCTGTCCGAAGCCACGCTGGAAAAATTTCTGGGAAGAGGCTTCCTGCATCGTTTTGCCGATCTGTTCCATCTGGACCGTTACAGGGAGGAGATCGTCGCCATGGAGGGCTTCGGGGAGAAGTCGTATCAAAATCTTGCCGACAGCATCGAACGGGCCAGAACGACCACCCTTCCCCGGGTGATCTACGGCCTCGGCATTCAGAACATCGGCCTTGCCAACGCGAAGATGATCTGCCGGGAATACAACGACGATCTGGAGCGGATGATGAACGCGGACGTGGAGGAGCTGAGCCTGATCGACGGCGTGGGCGGCGTGATCGCCGGAACCTTCTGCGATTACTGGCAGTCACAGAAGAACCGGGAGGATATGAGGCTGCTGCTCTCGGAGCTTACCATCGAGCATACGCAGGTGGATGAATCCGCCCTGACGCTGAAGGGACTGGTTTTCGTGGTGACCGGAAGTCTGAACCATTTCGACGGCCGAAGCGCCCTGAAGGAGGTCATCGAGCAGAAGGGCGGGAAGGTGACGGGAAGCGTCACGGGAAAGACCACCTGCCTCATCAACAACGACAGCGCCTCCAATTCCGCCAAGAACAAAAAGGCGAAGGAGCTGAACGTTCCCGTCCTGACGGAAGAGGAATTCATGAAGCGCTATCTGGGGATGGAAGAATAGAAAAACGGAAGAATAGATTGGGATCGGACAGGAGCCCGACCTCAGGATTTGGAAAAGTAGATTGAGAACGGGCCGAAGCCCGTTCCCGGGACTGGAGGAAAAAATGCCGATCAAAATACAGAGCGATCTTCCCGCGAGGGATATTCTGGACAATGAAAATATTTTCGTCATGGACGAGTACCGGGCCCTGCATCAGGACATGCGCCCCTTGCAGATCTGTATCCTGAACCTGATGCCCATCAAGCAGGATACGGAGCTGCATCTGCTGCGCTCCCTGTCCAACACCCCTCTGCAGGTGGACGTGACCTTCATGAAAATGAACAGCCATGTGTCCATGAACACCTCCATCACCCACCTGAACAAATTTTATGATACCTTTGACGACCTGAAGGACAACAAATACGACGGCCTGATCATCACCGGCGCTCCCGTGGAGCAGATCCCCTTCGAGGAGGTGGACTACTGGGACGAGCTGTGCGAGATCATGGAATGGTCCAGGACCCACGTGACCAGCACCTTCCACATCTGCTGGGGCGCGCAGGCGGGCCTGTATTACCATTTCGGCCTGAACAAGATACTGCTGCCAAAGAAGCTGTTCGGCGTCTACCGCCACCGGGTGCTCAACCGGAAGGTTCCTCTGGTGCGCGGCTTCGACGACTATTTTTACATCCCCCACAGCCGCCATACGGCGGTTTCCGCCGAGGCCATCCACGCCTGCCCCCAGCTGACCGTGATGGCGGAGTCGAAGGCGGCGGGCGTCCTTCTGTGCATGACGGAGGGCGGCCGGCAGGTATTCGTCATGGGCCATCCGGAATACGACCGCTATACCTTACATAATGAATACATTCGGGATAAGGAAAAGGGCCTTCCCATCGACCTTCCGGTAAATTACTATCCGGACGACGACTGCACGAAGCGGCCGATCCTTTCCTGGCGGTCCCACTGCAACAATCTCTATACCAACTGGCTGAATTACTACGTATATCAGACGACCCCGTACGATATCCGGGAAATCAGCGACAGGGAGGCTGTTTTTGAATGCGAGGCCTGAAGAACATATCAAAAGAGAAGCCGTACGGACCAGTGGATCGTGCGGCTTCTCTTCTTCAGTTGTATTTTATTTTACCATGCATTCTTTCCTGTAAAATGCCACTCCGTATTTCAGGATATCCGAATATCCTTCCTGCCTCAGTGCTTCCTCGTATTTCTGTTCTTCGATTTGCCGGAGCGCCTCGTCACACTTGTTTTCCAGTTCCTGATAAGTATGCGCTACCTTGATCTCAAGAATGACAGCCTTTCCCTTGACGCTCGGGTACTTCAGCAGGATGTCCGGGCGCCCGTTTCCCGATTCCCGGTTTGACAGGACGATATAGTTTCCGATATTTTTGAGCATTCCTGCGAGAAATCCGTGGTAGTAACTCTCCTGATAATCATAGAAACTGATCGTCTCCATGAGGTTTTCAGAGAGGATCTCAGCCATCTTTTCACGGTCGCCGTTCAGAATGCTTTCATAGAGCAGAGATAAATTTTTATCTTTTGTCTTTTCCTCGAACCAGCGCAGGACAGTGTTTTTATAAATATAGCGCACTTCGCTGTTTGGGATCGCCATTTCCACCAGAATATCTTCACCGTCCTGCAGTTCGCTGATCTTCTTCAGATAGCCGGTGAAGAACAGGAAGTTCCACAGATTGTCCTGTGTGGAGTCCATGTCGTCATAGGTGATGTCTTCATGGATCGGCTTGGTGATGGTCTTTCCCTCGATGAGAGCCTCGATTTCCTGTTTTACGGAGAGGTCCGCGCGCTCCACAAGTGTGCGGACGATGCTGTTGGAGCTGGTGTTGGACCAGTAAGGCCGGAGCAGTGCATTTTTATCCTTATAACAGGAGTTTACATAACTGATGACGCTCCATGGGTTATACACTTCCGTCTCACCGAACCGATATCCGTCATACCATCTTCTGACTGCCGCATGGTTCTGCTCCAGTCCGTAATGTTTCAGCATCTGATCTACTTCATTCTGTGTAAAGCCGAAATGTTCCGCATAGCTGGTATCCATGATCGAGATGACATTCAGGTTATTTAAACCCGTAAAGATGGATTCCTTGCTGATGCGCAGACATCCCGTTATTACGGCAAATTCCAGTGTGTCGTTTGTCTTCAGCGCCGATTCAAAAAGGGAGCGGATCAGCGATACCATGCGGTCATAAAAACCGCTGAAATACGCATTTTCCAACGGAACATCGTATTCGTCAATCAGGATGACCGTCCTGCGTCCGTAAAATGTATACAGACATTCGGAAAGAAATTTTAAGGCGGTGAGATACTCTTCATCGTCTGCACCACGGTTCATCAAAAGCTGATATTTTGTGCGGTCATCCTCGGAATTCAGATATCGAATGAGCTGTGGATGCTTTTTAAACTCTCTCGCAATCTCTTCCTTCAGACAGTGAAATGCAGATTCATAACCCGCCTGCTTCATGGATTTCAGTGACAGCGAGATCACAGGGTACTGTCCCTGTTCTTCTGTATATTTTGCACCGGCAGCCATGATTTTCTTTCCGGCAAACAGGTGCGACCGGTCATCATCAGATTTTTCAAAAAAGAAGCGCAGCATGCTCATATTCAGTGTCTTTCCGAACCGTCTCGGCCGGGTAAAGAGATTGACTTTTCCGCGCAGATCAATCAGGTCTTTTATGAGCAGCGTCTTATCG
>DXDD01000110.1 GCA_019115665.1 Candidatus Eisenbergiella pullistercoris
AAGACAGAAAAATAATTGAACTCATGGTCAGATACATCAGGATGATTGAGAACAACACGCTGACTGCAAACAAAAGTACGGATACCGGACCGCCATTTTTTCGGTACACTTCCACGCCCATACAGGCAGCAGCTATTGCCACATTGATGATCTGGACGGAATTTGGTCTCCGAAAGCTGAGCAGGAACTGATGGTTCACCGGTTTTGTCAGAAGAATATCAAGCGTACCTGTGGAAATATAGTCGGGAATACTCGATGTACCGATAAACAGCATGACGCATACCGCATCAATAAAATACGCAAGGATCACCAGCAAAAAAATATCGTTTCTTTCCCAGCCGGCGATATCATGAATCGCACCGAACATGACATAAAAGTAAACGATATTCATAAGGCCATTCATAAGTTCATCCTCTTTTGTCTGTTAATCCCGGTCTTTGCTCTGCCTGCGTCCGTCCGCTCCTTCCCTGTAGATCTCTTCCACCACATCATCGATATCCGCCTCTTTCACCTTCACATCCAGGATTTTATATCGATCCATTACCGCCTGAATGACAGCGGCCGCATTCAGATCCTTCCGGTCATAGCTGCACCGGATCAGATTTCCTTCCCTCACACAGACAGCCTGACGCGGCAGCAGGAACTCAGCCTCCGCCTGATTCTGAATGCTCAGATCACCCTCCACCTCTATCTCAACGGTCTCCTTCGTTCCGTACTTTTTCTTCACATTCTCCACAGCATCATCCACTGCCAGCCTTCCATGGTTGATCACGATCATCCTGTCGCATACGGTATCGATGTCCTTCATATCATGGGAAGTCAGAAGAACCGTCACTCCCGTTTCCCTGTTAATGATACGAAGCAGATCCCGGATCTGTTTTTTTACCGCCACGTCCAGCCCGATGGTAGGCTCATCCAGAAAGAGGATCTTCGGCGCATGCAGAAGGACTGCCAGAATTTCCGCTCTCATCCGCTGGCCCAGACTCAACTGCCGCACCGGCTGTTTCAGGAAATCCTGCGCGCCAAGGATGTCCGCGTATCTTTTCAGATTTTCCCGATAAACCGCTTCCGGTATCCGTAAGAACGCCTGTCAGCATCTTGATCGTTGTAGATTTTCCCGCTCCGTTCGGCCCCACGAGCCCCACGGTTTCTCCCGCGCTGATTTCAAAGGAAATATCCCGCGCAGCTTCGATCTGCCTGTATTTTCGCCGGTATAACGAGTTTATTTTACCAGATCATGCCCCCCCTGCAAGCTTATGTCTGCAAAATAACGTTTTTTGTCCGTCAGGCAGATTCCTTGCTGATCCGCAGACATCCGGCCATTCCCATTGCTTAAAGCGGCAGTATTCCCTGCCGGAATACTGCCGCTCTGTCGCCGGAAGCATTTCTGTTTCTTTTTCCGTTTCCGAAATCCCGCTCTGCCGTCTCACAGATATTTTTCCACAATCGCCGCCATCTCGTCCCATTTCTGTTCCATATCCGCCACCAGCTTGAACTGGGTGCGGGCGCGGTCCAGATTGTGCTCCGGACGGTGGATCTTAAAGTACACGTCTCCCTGCAGGTAGTCCGCCAGGAAACGCATGCCGCATTCCAGGGTCATCAGCTTTGCGCCCATGGGAAGCATGCGGATCTCCTCCTGCGTCAGGCTGCCGCCGCAGCCCTCCACAAAGCCCCTGGTATAAGTCTCGAAGAGGCCGAGATCACAGCTGATCAGGTTCAGATTTTTCTCATCCTCCGCGCCGGTGCTCGCGCCGAAGCGGATGGAATCGCCGTAGTCATACAGGGCGGAGCCGGGCATTACGGTATCCAGGTCGATGACGCAGATCCCCTTTCCCGTCTGATTGTCGATCATGACGTTGTTCAGCTTAGTATCGTTATGGGTCACGCGCAGGGGGATCGTTCCGTCTGCCAGCGCGTCGCAGATCGCATGGGTGTCCGCCTCCCGCTCCAGCACGAAGCGGATCTCCCCGGGAACCTCCTTCGCGCGGCCGCAGACATCCTCCTCCACCGCCTTTTTAAAATCAGAAAAGCGGCTCACGGTATTGTGGAAATTGAGGATCGTCTCATGCAGCGTAGACGCCGGATAATCCTTCAGGAGAAGCTGAAAATTGCCAAAGGCCACCGCGCTGTTGTAGAAATCCTCGGGCGTGCGCACCATATCGAAGGAGGAAGCATCCTCAATAAACAGGTACATCCGCCAGAAATCGCCTCTCTCATCCTTCAGGAAGTTGTCTCCCGTCTTCGTTGGGATCACGTTCAGCGTCTCCCGGTCAGGGTCGCCGCCCCGCTCCACGATCTTTTTTCTCAGATAAGAGGTGACGTTCATCACGTTTTCCATCAGCTCCACGGGATTTTTAAAAACGTCGTCATTCATCCGCTGCAGGATATAACGCTTCTGTCCGCCGTTTTCCAGCGTGCAGGTCAGCCTGAACGTATCGTTGATATGTCCGCTCCCGTAGGGAACCGTCTCTTCCAAAGTGCCCTCCACGGCGAACTCCGGAATGATTTCTTTTTTTACCCTCTCCATGCCCAGTTCTTCCATGTCCCGATCCTTCCTCCTGTGTGGTGGTCCGTTTCCTTGCGTTTTTCCTCATTATAGGCGTTTGATCCCGGCCGGGCTTTGCACAATATTTCCGCTTTTTTGTCTTTTTGAAAAAGGAATGCGTTTCCGCGGCAAATCTGCTAATATAAAGACAGATCATACGGATCTCAGAGCAAAAGGAGGAATCGGGGATGGAAGAAAATACCGGCAAAAAGGATCCGGCTGTTTTGGAGAAAAAAGAGGGGATTTCATCTGTACCGTACAGCCTGATCCCGCTGCCTCCGTCCATCCGGATCGACAGGATCTGCACGGTGCATTATTTTGAATATATGAGCGATTTTTTCTTTCCCGGCGAGCAACATGATTTCTGGGAATTCCTCTGCGTGGACAAGGGAGAAGTGATCGTGACCGCCGGGCCGCAGAAGCATACTCTCCGGAAGGATGAAATGATCTTCCATCAGCCCGGGGAATTTCACGCGGTCCAGTCTGACGGAGAGACTGCGCCCAATCTGGTCGTGGTCTCCTTTTCCTGCGGCTCTCCCGCCATGGATTTTTTCCGCTCCAGGATCCTGCGCATCGGCGAAGAGGAACGGGAGCTGATCGCCGGCATCCTTGCGGAAGCCGGAAAAGCCTTCTCCACCCCTCTGGACGATCCTTATACCAAAGAAATGGCGCTTTCCTCCGAAGCTCCCTTCGGAAGCCTGCAGATGATCCGGATCTATCTGGAGCAGCTTCTCATCCGGCTCGTCCGGCAGGCGGAAAAACCCGCCGGAAAGAAGGCCAGAGCGGACGGCGATCTCTACGGGCAGCTGATCTCCTACCTGGAAAACCATCTGTCCTGCCAGCTCACCATCGAGCAGATCTGCCGCGACAATCTGATCAGCCGCTCCCGGCTGCAGAAGCTGTTCCGGGAGCGAAGCGGCTGCGGGATCATCGACTGCTTTTCCCGCATGAAGATCGACGCGGCCAGACAGCTCATCCGCAGCCGGCGGCTGAATTTCTCCCAGATCGCGGACGCGCTGGGCTATACCTCCGTCCATTATTTTTCCAGGCAGTTCAAAAAGGTGACCGGGATGTCTCCCTCCGAATATTCCGCATCCATCAAGCTGCTGTCGGAGGAGCCGTCTCTTCGCAGGTGAGGGCTACAGCACCTTTTCCAGCTCCCTGATGACGATCCGCAGGGCCTTGAGGCGGGCATACTTTTTATCCACGGATTCCAGCACATGCCAGGGAGCGTAGGTCGTACTGGTTTTCTGCATCATCTCGTCGATGGCCTTTTCATATTCGTCCCATTTTTCCCGGTTGCGCCAGTCCTCGTCCGTGATCTTCCAGCGCTTTTCGGGCGTATTTTCGCGCTCTTTAAAGCGGGCGAGCTGGGTGTCCTTGTCGATCTGCACCCAGAATTTAATCACCACGGCGCCCCAGTCCACCAGCTCCTTTTCAAATTCATTGATCTCATTGTAGGCCCGCTGCCAGTCGTTGGTACTGCAGAAGCCTTCCAGGCGTTCCACCATCACCCGGCCGTACCAGGTGCGGTCGAAGATGGCCACATGGCCGTCCTTGGGAAGCCTGGTCCAGAAGCGCCACAGATAATGCCTTGCCTTTTCCCTGGGCTCCGGGCTTGCGATGGGATGCACCTCAAAGCCTCTGGGGTCAAGCGCTCCCGTGATCCGCTTGATATTGCCTCCCTTGCCGGCGGCGTCCCAGCCTTCGTACGCGATGATCAGCGGAACCCGTTTGCGGTAAAGCCGGTTATGCAGCTCGCCCAGCTTTTTCTGCAGCCGGTCCAGCTCCTCCTCATATTCCTTTTCCTCCACGAACTTATCCAGCGGGATCTCCGATATCTTCGGCATCTTCACAAGCGGATAGGTGTTCTGCAGAAGCGGCACGGCAAGGCTGCTGTTCTGAAGCGCCACCTCGATCCCCTGTACCAGCGTCTCCAGCACCTGCAGCTGGGCCCATTTGCGGGACTGCGCGTCGATCAGATACCAGGGCGCGGTGGAGGCGTTGGTATCGTTCAGATAGCGGTCGAATACCTTCAGGCACTTGTCGTAATGCTTATTCTGCCAGCGGTCATACTCGCTGACCCTCCATTCGGTGTCCTTGTCGGAAAGCAGCGCCTCGATGCGCTTTTTCTGCTCTTTCTCGCTGATATGGAAGAAAAATTTCAGTACCAGATAGCCGTTGTCGGTCAGCTGCCGTTCAAACCGCTTCACGCTGTCGATCCTCTGCGCATACTCCTTCTCTGACAGCGTTCCGTCCAGCTCCTCCTTCGTGATCTCATCCATCCAGCCTCCGTCCAGGAAGGTGAATTTTCCCGCTTCCGGGATCTGAATGAAATACCGGTAAAGAAACGGCCTGCGAAGCTCCTCCTCCGTGGGCGCCGACATGGTCGCCACCTTGAAGAACCTGGGATCGATATTTTTGATGATCTTTCCGATGGTACTCCCTTTTCCCGCCGCTCCCCAGCCTTCAAACAGCACCAGCACGGGCAGCTTGTGCTCCTTCAGCTGCATCTGCTGCGCAAACAGTTTTTTTCTCGCTTCCTCCAACCTTTCCTGAAGCTCGTTCTCCTGCGGTTTTTCCGCCGCGATCATATCCCTCAGCATAGTTTCCTCGCTTTCCGCCGCCGGCAGGCGGCATTTCATTCAGAGAAATTGGACGATAGTTTATGGTATAAATTATACTGCACTTTTGAGCATTTTTCCACAGATTCCTGATTCTGAGTGGCCCTTTTTGTGAAAAATGTGGTATAATGATTGCGCGGAGCGCAATCCGGCACGATTGAATCGTGCCGCCCCGCTGCGCGGGGATTATACCCAACCTACGGCTTGCGAAGAAAATGACGCCTGCGGCGTCGCTTTCTTCTCTGCGCACGCAGTATAATGATTGCGCGGAGCGCAATCCGGCACGATTGCATCGGGCCGCCCCGCTGCGCGGGGATTATACCCAACCTACGGCTTGCGAAGAAAATGACGCCTGCGGCGTCGCTTTCTTCTCTGCGCACGTAGTATAATGATTGCGCAATGCACAATCCGGGATGTAACGGCAGTGGGAGGCAGTATGAAAAGAACGATTTCGATCGGTATACAAAAGTTTGCAAAGATCAGACAGGAAAATTACTTTTACATTGACAAAACTGATTTTATCCGTCAATGGTGGGAGAGCGGCGATGAGGTAACGCTGATCACCCGCCCCAGAAGATTCGGGAAAACTCTGACCCTGGATATGGTAGATAAATTTTTTTCGATAAGCTTTCAGGAACTGGCTTCGGCGTTTCATGGTCTTTCCATCTGGAACCGGGCAGATTTCCGACAGCTTCAGGGACGCTGGCCCGTTATTTTTCTGAGCTTTGCCGACATTAAGGAAACTTCCTTTCTCACTGCGCGCCGGAAGATCTGTCAGACGATCTGCAGTCTGTACGACAGCTTTTCCTTTCTGTGTGACAGTCCGCTTTTGAGCAGAACCGGAAGGCAGTTTTTCCGGACGGTTTCTCCTGACATGGAAGACTATGCGGCCGCCCTTTCTCTGAAGGTCCTTTCCGAATGTCTCGCACGTTATTATGAAAAAAATGTGATCATTCTTCTGGATGAATATGATACTCCTCTGCAGGAAGCCTGGGTGTCCGGCTACTGGAATGAGCTCTCATCCTTTATGCAGGGTCTGTTTAACGCGACTTTTAAGACCAATCCCTTCCTGGAACGGGCGATCATGACAGGGATCACACGGGTAAGCAGAGAGTCTATTTTTTCAGATCTGAACAATCTGAAAATAGTAACCACAACCTCTGAAGAATACGCGGACTGCTTTGGTTTTACCCGTGAAGAAGTCCTTTCGGCTCTTGCCGAATATGAGCTCTCCGATCGGGCGGATGAGGTGAAAAGATGGTACGACGGCTTCACCTTCGGTTCCCGGTCTGAAATCTATAATCCCTGGTCCATCACCAATTTCCTCGATACGGGAAAAACCACAGCCTACTGGGCCAATACCAGCTCCAACCGGCTGATCAGCCAGCTGCTCCAGGGCGGGAGCCGGGAAATCAAATCATCCTTTGAAACTCTTCTGCGCGGCGGCAGTCTGACCACAGAGATCGACGAACAGATCGTTTACAGCCACCTCGACCAGGATGAACGGGCGATCTGGAGCCTTATGCTGGCTGGCGGATATCTGAAGGTCAGAAGCCACAGGACAATTACGGACGCTTCACAGGAATGGCGTGAGGAATATGAGCTTGCGCTCACCAATTTTGAAGTGACCGTAATGTTCCGCAGAATGGTGACGGGCTGGTTCGGCACTGCCGCCTCCGACTATAATGATTTTATCAAAGCGCTTCTTGTCGGTGATGTGGATGCTATGAACACCTGCATGAACCGGATCGCGCTGGAAACCTTCAGCTTCTTTGATGTGGGGAAAAATCAGCCGGAGCGGTTTTATCACGGCTTTGTGCTGGGGCTTCTGGTGGATCTTTCCGACCGCTATCATATCACTTCAAACAGGGAAAGCGGCTTTGGCCGGTATGACATCTGTCTGGAACCGAGGGAGCGAAAGGACGATGCGATCCTCCTGGAGTTTAAGGTGTTTCATCCCGCCCGGGAACAGAATCTCGAGGATACGGCAAAGGCTGCCTTGGCACAGCTTGAAAAAAAGGATTATGCCGCCGGATTGCGGCAGAAAGGATTCCCGGAAGAAAAGATTCGCAGATATGGGATCGCATTTCAGGGAAAGCAGGTGCTGATTCAGGAAGGGTGAGTCCCTCCCGCCCCGTTGGAACGTGTGTCCGCCGGGCACACTAGCAGGGCCTTAGCCTGACAACGGGAGAAAGCCCCGTCGATGGACAGGGCTTTCCTTTTGTGCGATAAGCCCGGCACGCGGCCGTCATGCATGCATGAACGGCCATTTGCCAGGCAAGTACAGCGAGCGGCATTTATGCCGTGAGCTGTACGCATCGCGCGATCGGATAGGGAAAGGGACTTCCCCTATCCGATCCGGTCCTTATTCGTCCGGTCTTTCGATCTCAAATTCCTGGATGCCCATGAAGCCGGGCGCGATCTCATACTCGCCGAAGCAGACCACAGGGTTTCCGTCCGCGTTGATGTAGAAATCGGTATCCTCATCCACGCTCACAAAGCCGTCGATCCCGCTCTCTGTCTCCGTCACGCCCCAGTAGACCAGATTTTCATCCGCCGCGGCGCGTTCCTTCATCTGCTGCCGGATGCTTTCGTTGGCGATGTTCACATAATCCCCGCCCAGCAGATCCTTCAGGGTCAGCTCCCGGTTCTGCGCCACATCGATGTTGTAATAGTAGCGAAGCTCCTGTGCCGCCACCCAGCCTTCAAAAGTGGAAAGCTCCAGAGACAGGACGCTTCCTTCCTGATATTTTACCTCGTAATCCACATCGATATCCATGGTCCGGCCGCCCCACTCTTCCTCCGTGCCGCCGGTCGCGAAGAATGCCTCTTTATATTCGGCAAATTTTTCCTTTGCCTGAGCGATGTGGCTGTCAACGATCTCCTGGATCTGCGCGTTCACCGCCTCTTCAATGTCCGCATCCGACATGCCGGCCGTTTCCGGGCTTTCTTCGCCTCCGGACGTGGTTTCTCCGGACACTTCTTCCGCCTGATGCGTTCCGTCCGTCTGAGGCGTTTCGCCCGTCTGAGATGTCCCTTCCATTTGAGATGTCCCTTCCGTCTGAGGCGCATCATCCGTACCGGCAGTCTGATTTTCTTCCACCTCGATCTCCGGCACGTTCACCGTGATATCATGATCGCCGTCCTCCTCATGGTAGGAGGTGATGGTGAGCACCCGCACCAGGGAGCCGATCACGGGAAGCTGTCCCAGCTCCTTTGCCAGCACCTCGTTTGTATTCACGCCAACCGTCATGCACAGCAGGACGGCGGCGGCCGCGACGCCGATATTGCGTACCGCGCGCATCATTCTGCGCTTCCGGTAACGGGCTGCGGACTTTTTCTTATCCACGGAGCGCACGGCCCTGTTCATGGTTTCCTGAAGCTCCCCGGGGATCTCGATCTGTTCATACGTACGTTTTCCGTTTTCAGGCTCTCTCATATTCCATTTCCTCCAGACTCTTTCTCAGCTTTTTCAGCGCCGCATACAACCTTGATTTCACCGTATTCAGATTGGCGTCCGTCACTCTTGCGATTTCCGCAAGGCTCAGCTGCTCGTAAAACCGCAGGAGCACCACCGTTTTCATATCCGGCGGAAGCTCCAGCACCTGCGCGAATACCCGCGCGTCCTCGTCCGCTCTGTCGTAGCCTTCCTCCAGATATGCCTCTTCCTTCATATCCTCCGGCTGCGTGCTGATTTCCCTGCGGTTTTTGCGCAGATACTGCAGAGCTTCATTTACTACTATTTTGTAGTACCATGTTTTTAATGCGGAAGGATTTTTCACTCCCCAGCATTTTTCCAGCGCCTGACAGGCCGCGTTCTGTACCACATCCAGCGCCGCGTCCCTGTCCTGCACGTAACTGTAGGCCAGCCGGTAGGCTTTATCCTGATTATCCAGAATATGCTCCACGGTCAGGTCGTAGATATCCTGTTTCATTTTGTACCATACCTTTCTGATCCGGAGGCCTCCGGATCCCTTTGCGGGTAAGCTTTTCCGCTTTCATCTTATAGATGTTTCAGAGGGGAAAAAAGTTTTCCGCTGCGGAAAAAAAGCGGCATGACCGCAGCCATACCGTTTTTTTCGTTTCTAACGTTCCTCTTATCCCCCCACAGTTCGTCCGGGATCCGATTTTTCTTTTCCCTATCATTAGAGTCCGTCCAGACCCATTCCCGCAAGCACCTCCTGCGCCTTCTTTCCTGTCAAAGCCAAAAACTTCTTCTATTCCCCTGTTTTTCTCTCCTGCGCACCGTTCTCCCGCGCCGTCATAAACTGTCTGTCGAATTCCCGGATCTCCTCCCGGTGACGCCTCTCATCATAGACATCGGAATCAAAGAATCTGCCTCCCCTGGCCGCGGTAAGATACCCTTCCTTCAGCTCCATGCACAGAAACGCGGGAGAGATCTCTCCGAACCGGTCGGAGACGCCGTAATTTCCCGCCTCCACAAAACCGATCCGGGGGCAGTATTCCGGCCGCCCAAAAAACATGACCGCCCCGCAGCCCGCCGCCGCTGCCCGCTCCAGCACGGCATGGAAAAGCGCCTTCCCGATCCCCTTTCTCTGATACGCGGGCAGAACGCCGATGGGGCCGATGTTCACCACGGGCAGCGCGTCCGTATCTCCCACCAGGATCTGCGCCCGGCTGCAGATCACATAACCCGCGCTCACGCCGTCCGCTTCCGCCACCAGGCGGATCCCCGCTCCGTCCCGTTTTCTCAGTTCATGCACCATCCAGTGCTCGCTGGGGCAGCCGATGCCGCCCCGTTCCACTCTCCCCGGATAGGAAAATGCCTCCCGGATGATCTCCTCCGAGCGTCTGTAATCCCGTTCCTCTTCTTCTCTGATCCGAATATTCATGCTTCCCCTTTTCCTGCGGCCAAATGGCCGCATTCCTTCCTGATGCCTTCCTTCGCGGATATTTCTTTGTTTTCATTCTACCATATTTCACGGGGATGCGCATCAAAATCCTTCACTCGCCGGCCCCGCGTCTGTCATACTGCGCACTGTAAAAGCAGTAGACGCCTGTCTGAACCGCCCAGAGGACAGTGACCAGAATAATCGGGAAGTTTCCGGTGTCAAACATGATTTTTCCAAGCAGGGCGGCCGCCTCCATCACCGGGCAGAGGGAATTCATCACCTGAAAGCTTTTATAAGAAGCCTTGTAAATGCCGAGCCGTTCCGCCTCGTCGCAGCTTTCCAGCCAGTCCCGGTGAAAACGCAGGCTGCCGATGTCTCCCTTTTTCATGGGATCCGCCTTCTGGATCTGGTTCACCAGCGCGGCCTCCAGAAACAGGATCACGACGCAGAAGCCCAGGAACAGCCCCACGGAAAGCAGCAGTCCCGGATTGCTTCCGTCCGCCGCCAGCCCGAACAGAAGAAACTGAAGGATTATGTCCGCGCTGTTCGCCGCCATCGCCGTATTCTGATACTCTCCCGCCCGGTCAAGCTCCTCGTCCGTGCCGTTTCGCAGGGAAGCCACCGCCTTCCGGAGAAAAATCAGAGAAACCGCCGTCAGCGCCAGGAAAAATGCTGTCTGAAAAATCCATGCGTTTTCCAGAAACGCCAGATTTAAATGTTCCGTCGTCTCCCGCACCCCTACGCGGGCCGCGTATACGGCCCAGGATATTCCGAAACCGGCTGCGCCGCCCGCGGCAAGGCTTACAAGCAGCCGCAGAGCCGTCCTTCCTGCTCTGGATTTCTGTGTTTTCTTCCTTCCCGAATCTGTTTTCACATTCATCTTTACCTCTTTCCTCCATCCCATTATCCTGCCGCCGCCGGCGGCACTGCTATTAGAAAAGAACGGCGTTCCACCGCTCTTCGGCACGATCTTAATTCATGCCATCATCTTCATATCGGAAGATATCCTCCACGGTCACGCCGCAGGCCGCGGCCAGCTTCAGCGCGAGCGTGACGGAGGGGGAATAATCTCCCCGTTCGATCAGACTGATCGTCTGTCTGGACACCCCGACCAGCCGTCCCATCTCTTCCTGATTCACTCCCAGCTTATTTCTGTGTTCCTTCAATCGGTTATACAATGGCATTTCAGCTCCTGAAAATCGGCACGGCGCCGATTTTTCTCTCCTTTCCGCCGCTGCAGACGGCATGATGCTTCTCATAGCCTTCCTATGATGCTCCTCATTACATCTATAATGAAATGACGCAGCCCTTCTGATATCAGATGACAACTTTTCTTGTCATCCTCATCCTATCATTGACAAAGAAAGTTGTCAATACAAAATGACAATTTTTCTTGTCATTTTGTTTCTCCTGGCGACTGCTTCATAAAATATTAAAGATTATCCGCCGCCGCACGCATAGGCAGGCGTCCCGGAATATGCTATGATGGAATGGAAGTTTACGACATGCCAATTTGCCGCCATGCCGATCCGCATGGTGGTGGGAAAACGGAAGGAGGACTTTCTGATGAAGAAAAGCTGCGCCGTCTTTATTGCCATTCTGCTGCTGTCCCTGACCGCCGCCTGCGCCGGCAGAACTGCCGCCCGGCCGGTGGAATCCACGGAAACGGAAAGCGGAAGCACGCCGGAAACCGAAACACCGTCCGAGGCCGAAAGCACATCCGCTCCCGCCCCTTCCGCAGCGACAGCTACCGCGCACGCGGACGTGCTTCTCACCGCGCCTCCGGAAATCAGCCTCACCGATCCCCTGTCCAGCACCTACGCGGCCTTCACGCTCCGCTCCGGAACCTCAGAATGGTCCTGGGCGGATAAGGACGGGATCACCTCCTCCATAGCCTGCGGCTGTGCTCCGCTGGATCTGGATCCAGAGCAGGCCGCGACGCTTGATGTGCCGGACTACAACCGGATGGACAGCGTTCCCTATCTGCTCTCCTGCGTCATACTGCCGGACCGGGTCCTGCTGCGGGAATGGGACATTCAGGACCTGGGAAGCACGGACGCGGAACCGCTTTCCGAAACCCAATATTCCGAAGCGCTTCCCATCGAGCTGAAAAAGAGTCGGGTGTATGAGCTGGTTGCTGTCTGGGAGGAAGAAAAGCAGGAGGAACGCTCCTTTTGGGGAGAGGCTTCCTATCTGTTCCTGACGGAATAACCAGACAGAAAGGAAACATCTGAATCCATGCGCACAGATATCACGATTGTAAAAAATATCCGGGATGACGCCGGGCTGCGAAACAGCTTTAACCGCCTGGCGGAAAAGACCTTTGAACTGAATTTTGAAAACTGGTATCAGAACGGATACTGGAAAGACAACTATATCCCCTATGCCGCCGTCCGGGAAGGACAGGTGGTCGCGAACGTCTCCGTCAATCCCATGGCCTTTTCGGAAAACGGCGTAACGCGCCATTATATCCAGCTTGGCACCGTGATGACCGATCCCGCCTTTCGCGGCCAGGGGCTCTGCCGCCTTCTGATGGAAGCGGTGGAAAAAGACTGGGCGGACCGGGCGGAAGCCATCTACCTGTTCGCCAATGATACGGTTCTGGATTTTTATCCCCGCTTTGGCTTCCGGCGGGTACCGGAATCCCGCTTCTTCGCGCCGCTTTCCGCCTGCGTGCCGCTTTCCGCCTGCGCGCCGGAAGCTTTCGAGTCCGTATCGAAGAGCCCGGATACGACGCCGGTTCCAGGCACGGTTCCGGACAAACCTGCCGTTTTGGTCCCCATGACCGATCCCGCAAACCGGGCCGCTCTGGAACGGGCCATCCTTTCCGGCGTCCCGCAGGGAAGCTTTGACATGGCGGGCAATCCCGGCCTCATCCTGTTCTACGCCTCCCAGTTCTTAACGGAAAACGTCTGGTATCTTCCCGCTTGCGACGCCTGGGTGATCGCGGAAGAAGAAGGGGATACCCTCCTTCTTGACGCTATTTTCGCGCCCCATCCGGTGGATCCGAAAGAAGCGGCGTCAGCGCTTCTTGCCGGGCCTTTCCGTGGCCGCTTCCGGAACGCCCCTGATGATCGCTCCCGGAACGCCCCCGGCAGCCTTTCCCGGCTGGAATGTGGATTTACGCCGTTTTTCCCGACTGACGCAAAGCATCACAATCCTTCCGGCGACGAATCGTCCTTCCTGATAAAAACGCCGGCCTCCCGCCCAGCGGATGAGGAAGCCGCAGACGGCTGTCCATGGAATTATCCATGGAATTATCCATGGAATTTCCCACAGAAAAATCCATGGGAAATCCGTCCTCTTACAAACGACGACGATGCGTTATTTGTAAAAGGCACGCTGCCGGAAGCCTTTTTCGGGGGAAAGATGCGCTTTCCCGTCCTGTCCCATGCCTGAAAAAACGTCTCTGAACGAAAAGCCATAAATCGGGAATCTTCCAAGCCGGAGGCCGTTTCAAATGTGTCAAAAAGGGATAAAACAGATGAAATCGAATTCCATTCCGATTCTTTTTCCAAAGCAGGCGGACGATTCCCAGCTCTCCTTCGCGGTGATCGCCGCCCGCCATAATGGGAAATGGGTGTTCTGCATGCATCAGGACCGGGATACCTGGGAGTGTCCGGGAGGGCACAGAGATCCCGGCGAGAGCATCGAGGAGACCGCCAGGCGGGAACTGTGGGAGGAAACCGGAGCGGAAAGCTTTTCTCTGCGCCCGGTCTGTGCTTACGGCGTTGTCAGTGAAGGCGGCGCGCCTTCCTTAGGCATGCTTTTTTATGCGGAGATTTTCTCCTTTGGCCCTCTTCCCGAAGCTTTTGAAATGAAACAGGTGGAATGCTTCTCCACCCTTCCTGACCGCTGGACCTATCCGGAGATTCAACCCTTTCTTCTGGAACGGGCCTTCATTCCTTCTGCGCCGTGATCACCTTCACATTTTTCTCCCGGAAGCCCTCTGCCGCGCTTTCCGGCATGTGCCAGTCCGTGATCAGCACGTCGATCCCATCCGCCGGGGCGATCTGAACCATGGAATCGTCCCCGTATTTCGTATAATCCATCAGCAGGAAGCTTTCCTTGGAGGCCGCAAGCACCTGCCGCTTCAGCTGAGCCTCTCCCAGTGTAGGCGTGGTGAAGCCCCGCTCCAGGGTAAAATGATTGCCGCTGATAAAGCCCTTATCAAAAAACAGGCCGGAAAGCGCCTGCTGCGCCAGGCTCCCCACGCAGGAGTAGATGTTGGTGCGCAGCTCGCCGCCGATGACGATGCTTCGCATATCCGCCGCCTTCGCAAGCTCGGCGGCGATGAAAATGTTGTTGGTGCAGGCCACGATCTTGCGCTTCTGCCCGGTTACGATCCGCTTCGCCAGCTCCAGCGTGGTCGTCCCGCTGTCCAGAAAGACCGCTTCTCCGTCCCCGATGCAGTCGTAGGCTGCTCTGGCGATCGCCCGCTTTTCTTCCATCTGCCTGGCTTCATTTTCCTGATGGGAAAATTCCCGCAGGGAACCATAGGCGCTCACCGCGCCGCCCCAGGTCCGCTTCAGCGTCCCCTCCTGCTCCATCCCCGAAAGCAGTTTCCGTACCGAAACCTCCGAAAGCCCGAAAGCCTCGCTCAGCTCCGAAACGGAAACCGAAGAACTGAGCTTCAGCCGTTCCAGTATATATTTTTTCCGTTCTTCCTGATTCATAACGGCCGTATCTCCTTTTTTTCCATGTGAATCTCCATTCCGGAGCGCAGCGACGGGACGAAGAGAAATCGCGAATGCGATTTCCCTTCTGCCATCACTCATCCTCACTTCTCACACTCCTCGATTTCACAGCTGTGGATTCTGGTCTTTTTATCATAATTGATGCCTACGAGAAGCAGATTCCCGTGATACTCCGTAAGGCTCCGGCAATACTTTTTCTCCCTGATCTGTTCAATGGCCCCCTGCGCGCTTTTGTCCCATTTCAGCTCTACCACCAGGGCGGGCTTTTCCGGGAAACGCTTTTTAGGAAGAAAAACCATATCGGCAAAGCCCTTTCCGGAAGGCATCTCCCGGATCACTGTATAGAAATTCCTGGCAGCGTACAGGGCCAGGGATATGGTGTAGCTCAGGGCATTTTCATCGTTATACTGAAGATGAGAGGTTTCCAGATGCGCCAACTCGATTCCTGCCGCCACCTGCTCTGTCCGCTTCCGCCAGATGGCGTTTAAAAGGGCTGCCGACTGCCTCAGCGCTTTTGAAACCTCTCCCCATTCGGATACGGAAACCGCATTCACGAACTCGCCCCGGATCTCATGATTGGGGATGAACACGCATTTCTCGTCAAAATCATAGCCCAGATACCCCAGGTGGATCAGCAGGGTCAGCACATCGTCCTTCGTATGAAAGGTGGTCATATCGTTGGAAAAGCTCCCCGTATTCACGGGAACCTGTTCCCCCGCCATCATGCTGAGCACATCGTCCCGCAGCCCCTCAAAATTCATGTCGATATACATGCGCAGGGCCTCAAAGGTCTCCGTCTGGTTCCAGTAGGAATCACAGATCCCGGAGGTGACCGCCTCCACCACGGACCGGGGATTGTATACGGCAGGAACCGCTTCAAACCGGTAGCCGTTGTACCATTCCCGCAGCTGCTGCGGATCCATCCCGTACCGGCCGCAAAGGCTCTGCACCTCTTCCTCCGTAAAGCCGACAAATTCCGCCAGCTGTCTGGGATTGATCATGGAGAACTCGGAAAACATATTGAGCGCGGAATGAGTGCCGTATTTCTTGATCGGCAGGATCCCCGTCATATAGGCGAGATAAATATACGCCTTATCCTTCAGCAGATCCCGCAGAAAATCCAGATATCTTTCCTGCGCCCTGTCATCCTCCCTATACTCGCGGAAAATACAGTCCCATTCGTCGATGACCACCACAAAGGGCCTGCCCGTAAAACGGTACACATCCTGCATGGTACGCATCAGATTTTCCGGATCAAAATACCGGAAATCCGGATAGTCCTCCAGGATCTCCCAAAGAACCGTCCTCCGGATCAGACGGATCATCTGCTCCATATTTTCACTCTGACTCAAAAATTCCTGCATGTTCAGAAAAATCACGTTATATTGATTCAGATGCGTTTTAAAATTCTCCGCTTCCGCGATCTTCCGCCCGGAAAAAAGTTGTTCGGAATCGCAGCCGCAACTGTAATAGGCCGTCAGCATGGACGCGGTGATGGATTTTCCGAAACGCCTCGGGCGGCTTATACAGATACATTTCTGACTGGTCTGAAGAATTGAATTTGTATAGGTAATCAGGCCTGTTTTATCCACATAAATGGCAGAATTCAGAGCTTCCTGAAATTTATCATTTCCCGGATTCAGATAACTTCCCATAATGCGCGCCTCCTTTTTCCGGCTTTCTTTCGCTTTTATCATAGCATCCCGCCCGGCCGCTGTCCACAATTTCCCCTGTTTGGCGCCCGTCTTTTCCACAAATTCAAAGGTTCCTTTTCACCTGATTGGGGAAAAGAGACGACAAGCCCTATCCCCAATACAAAAGAAAATTATTTTCATTTCTTTCGTTTTTATTTACGAAATTGTTTTGATTCTATGGACAGCAAAAGTTTTTTGCTCTATACTTGCAGTAAGAGGGCTGTTTATGCCGGAGCGTCGTAGACAGCACAGTAAAAAAGTACAGCGTATATAACCGTCCACGCTTCAGAAGGGAGATTTTCATGATCATCGACAGCGCCAGACTCAACGGCCCCTGCTCCTGCGGCAGGGAACACGCCATGGCAACAAAGGAAGCCGTCATTGAACCCGGCTGCATGGAGAAGCTGGACTTTTATGCCGCAAAATACGGCCTCACCGGCCGGCGCGCCGTGGTATATGATGAAAATACCTACAACGCCAGAAATATCATCCATCCAAAAGCGGCTCAGGAGATCGTCCTGCCGCCGGAAAACCTGCACGCTAACGAGATCGCCGTCGGCCTGTTAAAGGAAAGACTGGAGAGCGGCATCGATTATCTGGTCGCCGCAGGGAGCGGCACCATCCACGATACCACCAGATACTGCGCCAACGAGCTGGGCATTCCCTTCGTTTCCTGTCCCACCGCGGCCAGCGTGGACGGCTTCTGCTCCACCGTATCGGCCATGACCTGGAAGGGATATAAGAAGACCATGCCCGGCGTGGCTCCGGTTTTTGTGCTGGCGGATACGGATATCATAAAAGAAGCGCCCCTTTATCTGGCGCTCAGCGGAGCCGGAGACATCTTCGGCAAATATACGGCGCTGGCGGACTGGAAGATCGCCCACGCGCTCACCGGGGAGTATTTCTGCCCCGTCATCGAGAAAATGACCCGGCAGGCCGTGGAAGCGGTATATGCCTGCTGCCGCGGCCTGAAGGCAGGAGACGCCGCGGCCTTTGAGCTGCTCACCTACGCGCTCATCCTGTCCGGCCTGGCCATGCAGCTCATGGGAAATTCCCGCCCCGCCTCCGGCTGCGAGCATCACATTTCCCATCTGATCGAAATGGGGCCTGCTGCCTTTGACTTCCGCTCCGACGCCCTGCACGGCGAAAAGGTGGGCGTGGGAACCATTCTGGCTTCCAGGGCTTATCATCAGCTGGGCCGGCTTTCGGACATTTCCTCCCTGGTCCGTGAATACGCCTTCCCGGAAGAAGCCGTGATCCGCAGCTTCTATGGAGAAAAGCTGGCCCCTTCCATTCTGGAGGAAAACCGGAAGGACTGCATGGCGGGCGTAACCCCGGACTCGCTGGTACGTGCCTGGCCCGAGATCCGCAGGATCATCGCGGAAATCCCCGATGCGGACAGCCTGTATGCTCTCTATGAGGAAATCGGCGTGAAGAAAACCCTGTCCGACATTCAGGTTCCCGAAGAAGCGCTGCCAGATCTGCTGCGCTTTTCACCCACGGCACGCAACCGCCTGACCCTCATGCGGGCGCGCTGGATGATTCGGGAAAATTGATTCCGGTATGGTTACTGTTCAGACAGGTCTGCGCATTTACTGCGCAGACCGTACAAAAACGTACAGGAAGGAAGCATCCGGCCCATCGCGAAGCGATTGGAATGGCCGGATGCCGTTACTGTTCTGCCGAAGGCTGAA
>DXDD01000111.1 GCA_019115665.1 Candidatus Eisenbergiella pullistercoris
CTGTTTTGGGTTTGTCCCTTCCGTCCTTTCGGACTTCCGAGACCGTTCCTCTGAATAATTCTTTTTGGAATTTTCAGGGTCGCATTACTGTTTATTTGTCAAGGTGCTGCGGTTCCGGCCTGCGGAACCGAACGGAGAAGGAGGGATTTGAACCCTCGCGCCGCTATTAACGACCTGCACCCTTTCCAGGGGTGTCCCTTCGGCCTCTTGGGTACTTCTCCAAGCGGGCTGAATCATCAACCTCGTATATTTGATTATCGGATACGGCCTGTGCCGTTTCCAGCGGAGAGGGTGGGATTCGAACCCACGCGCCCTTGCGGACAAACGGTTTTCAAGACCGCCTCGTTATGACCACTTCGATACCTCTCCAGGTATTTTTAACAAAAGAAAAACAGCGGTTCTTTTTTGCTTCCCGTCGGGATGGATTCCCGTTTCAGGAACCGCTGCGCCATTGCCTCTGGACCATTTTCTTTTGTGTCAGAACTTTGTGTTCCTCAGCAGTGCAGAAGTTATTATAGCGAAAAAGGGATATTGTGTCAACACATTTTTTTAATTTTTTCAGGTCTTTTTGAAAAAGGTGTAACAGTTCAGCCAGGCCTGCGGGCAAACCGCCGCGAAGGCCAAAAGGCCGCCGTCCCGGTCAGCGGAAAGGATCCAGTCTCTGCAGGAAGCCCTGTGCGGTGATCAGATCCTCGGGCGTGGTGATCTTGATATTTTCATAGGAAGCGGGGAAGAGCCGGACGGGATGATGGAGCAGGGTCTCCACGGGCATGGCGTCGTCCGTTACCTGGATCCCTTCCGCCGCAAGCCGGTCCGCCTCCTGCAGCAGCCGGTCATAGGCGGCCCGGATCAGAGAAGCGTCAAACACCTGGGGCGTCTGCATCTGCCAGACCCGGTCGCGGCGGGGCGTGGAGACGCTGAAACCGTTCTCATCGGCGATGCGGATGGTGTCCTTCACCGGCATGGCGGCCACGCAGGCCCCGTCTCTTTTCACCGCATCCAGCGCCCGGTTCAGGATCTCCTGTGTGACAAAGGGTCTGGCCCCGTCATGGATGAAAATATAATCGCAGTCCGCGGACACCGCCTTCAGGCCGTTGGCCACGGAAAAATAACGTTCGCTTCCTCCCGCGGCAACGGCAGTTACCTTTGAAAAGCCGAAGGGCTCCACGATCTGCCGTCTGCAGCGCTCCTCTTCTCCGGCTTCCGTCACCAGAACGATCTCGTCGATGAAGCTGTCCTGAAAGACCTTCAGCGCATAGCAGATCAGGGGACGGCCGTTTAGCAGCAGATACTGCTTCGGGACGTCGCTCTTCATGCGTTTTCCGCGCCCGGCTGCCAGGACGACGGCCGCTGTCTTTGCTCTTTTGGCCTCAGCTTTTTTTTCATTTCCGATGTTCTTTTCCGCTCCCATGCCGTCTTCCTTTCCTCTGTGTTCTTATCTTACTTATGCGCGCTCTCCCAGCTTCAGGGAAGGGACCGCGTTCAGATCCCAGCCGTGTCTTGTTCCGCGGATATATTCGTAATATCCGGCCGCGCCGATCATGGCCGCGTTGTCCGTGCAGAGGATCGGCGAAGGATGGTAAAAGGAAATCCCTCTTTTCCCGCAGGCTTCTTCAAAGGCCGCGCGGAGAGCGGAATTGGACGCCACGCCGCCGGCAATGGCGAACTTTTTCATGCCGAAGCGTTCCGCGGCCTCCATGGAATGGCCCACCAGCACGTCCGTCACCGCCTTCTGGAAGGAGGCCGCCACGTCCGCGCGGCTGATCTCGACGCCCTTCATCTCACAGGAATTAAGGTAATTGAGCACTGCCGATTTCAGGCCGCTGAAGCTGAAATCATAATCGCTTCCCTCCGTGCCCACCTTCGCCCGCGGAAAGGCGATGGCGTCCGGATTCCCTTCCTTTGAAACGCGGTCGATCTTCGGGCCGCCGGGGTAGCCGAGGCCGATGGCCCTGGCCACCTTGTCAAAGGCCTCTCCCGCCGCGTCGTCCCTGGTCCTGCCAATGATGCGGTAGGTCCCGTAGTCCTCCACGATCACCAGATGGGAGTGGCCGCCGGATACCACCAGGCAGAGGAAGGGCGGCTCCAGATCCGGATTCTCAATATAGTTCGCGCTGATATGTCCTTCAATATGGTGTACGCCCACCAGAGGCTTGTCCGCGGCAAAGGCGATGGCCTTCGCGGCGGAAACGCCCACCAGAAGAGCGCCCACCAGCCCGGGGCCGTAGGTTACGGCCACCGCCGTGATCTCCGGCAGAGTCGTTTTCGCGTCTGAAAGGGCCTTTTCGATCACCTGATTGATCTTCTCGATATGCTTTCTGGAGGCGATCTCCGGCACCACGCCGCCGTAGACGGTATGCAGATCGATCTGGGAATAGATCACGTTGGAAAGGACCTGCCTGCCGTTTCGCACCACTGCGGCGGCCGTTTCATCGCAGGAGGTCTCCACCGCCAGGATCCTGACATCTTCTTTTTTCATGCTCGTCTCCATCCGCTCAGTCCTCCTCAAACAGAAGATCCACGCTTTTTCCGTCCTTCCCCGCCGCTGCGGCCGGGAAGATCTTTCGCACCCCGTCCATATAGTCCTCCGGACGGATGAGGGAAGGACTGTAGTGGGTCAGCCACAGCTGCTTCACGCGGGCCCGCTTCGCCATGTCCGCGGCCTCAAGAAAAGTCATGTGCTTATATTCTCTGGCCTTGTCCTTCTTTTCCGGCTCCCCGTACATGCCCTCGCAGATGAACAGGTCGGCTTCGGCGGCGCTTTTTACGATTCCCTCCGTGGGTCTGGTATCCGTGCAGTAGGTCAGCTTGATCCCTTTCCGGGGAGGGCCGAGCACCATATCCGGCGTGTAGACCATATCCGGCGTTTCAATGGTCTCTCCCGTCTGCAGGCGGCTCCAGTAAGGCTTGGGGATCTGAAGGGCCTGGGCCTTTTCCGGCTGGAACCGTCCTCCGCGCTCCACCAGGATGCTGTAGCCGTAGCAGGTCACGTTATGGTTGACCCGGAACGCCTCGATCCGGAAGCCGTCAAAAGCAAAGGTCTGCTCCTGCTCCGTGATCTCCTGATAAAGGATCTGGAAGGGCAGCTCCGGCGCGATCACGCGCAGGGCGTTCACCACGCGGGTCAGGCCCTTCGGGCCGATCAGAAGCAGCGGCTCCGTCCGCTCCGCATTTCCCATGGTTAAAAGCATGCCGGGCAGCCCGCTGATATGATCCGCATGGTAATGGGTAAAGCAGATGATATCGATCGGCTTCGGGCTCCAGCCCTTTTCCTTCATGGCGATCTGCGTCCCCTCCCCGCAGTCGATGAGAATACTTTTTCCGTTGTAGCGGGCCATCAGAGAGGTCAGCCACCTCTGCGGCAGCGGCATCATCCCCCCCGTTCCCAGCAAGCATACATCCAGCATATTTTTTCTGTCTCCTCAAATCTCTTTTATCATGATCAGAGCGTCCTCCGCGGGATCGGAATAAAAATTCCTCCGTCTTCCCGCGTGCAGAAAGCCCAGGGACTCATAGAGGCGGATCGCCGGGAGATTCCCTTCCCGCACCTCAAGGATGAAGCGGGCCGCTCCCCTCTTTTCCGCCCGGGAAAGGAGCTCCTTCATCAGCCTTCCGGCGACGCCCTTTCTCCGGTATTCCTTCCGGACCGCCACGTTCATGATCTCGCCCTCCTCAAAGGAAAGCCAGACGCCGCAGCAGCCCGCCAGCACGGAGTCTGTCGATGCAGAATCCGCCGGCGCGCAGGTTTCAAACGCGGCAAGGTACAGCGCGTTTTCATTCCGGACCGCGTCCAGAAGCGCCTGCCCGGACCAGGCCTGAGAGCCGAAGCATTCCCGCTCCAGGCAGACGGCCTGATCCAGATCCGCTTCGGAAAGCTCACGGATCCGCATGGCTTCCCGCCTCCTGTCCGCCCTGCGCGCGCTCCTTTTCCTTTCGGGTCCGTTCCGCCTGAGAGGGACGCAGATACTCCGGCGCATGATCCGCGGCGCTTTCCATGCGCCCCTGCGCGGCGTACCGCTGCGCCAGGACCGCCACCGCCGCCGCCCGCTGACGGTTGCAGGACGCGGGCGCGCAGACAAAAGGCCTCCTCATCAGCTTCTCAAGTCTGTCGTGAAAGACCGGAACCCCGTCTCCCAGAAAGATCACGTTTTTTTCTTCCGGAAGGCGGTTCAGCGCCTCTGCCACTTCCTCGATGGGAGCCACGAACTGGGGCTTTATGATCTGAAGGCGGTAAACCCGCTCCATTCCGCCGTCTTCGTCCGTTTTTTCACCGGCGGAAGCCGTTTCCAAAGCGAAGGTATAGATCCCCGTATAGACCTGGCTTCTCCTGGCATCCATGATGGGGCAGATGTAGCCTTCCGCACCGTACAGGTTCATGGCCAGCGCGTCCACCGTGGACACGCCGATCAGCGGCTTATCCAGCGCCAGGCCCAGGCCCTTTGCCGTGGCCGAACCGATGCGCAGTCCCGTAAAGGAGCCGGGCCCCGCCGCCACCGCGATGGCATCCAGGCTGGAAAGATCCAGCTCGATCATCCGCTTCACCTCGTCCAGCATGGGAAGCAGGGTCTGGGAATGGGTTTTCTTATAATTGGTGGTGTATTCCGCCAGAAGCGTATCATCCTCGGCGACGGCCACGCCGGCCACCAGTCCGGAGCTGTCGATCGCAAGTATTTTCATGCTTTTATCTGTCTCCCTTCTGCGTCAGTGTGATCCGCCGGTAATCAAAGCCGCGGCTTAAATCCTTTTCGATGCGGATCTGCGTATGCCGCTCCGGCAGAATCTCTTCGATCAGATCCGCCCATTCCACCAGGCAGACGCCGTCGCCGTAAAAGCAGTCCTCATAGCCGATCTCTTCCATCTCCTCCACATCGCCGATCCGGTATACGTCAAAGTGAAAAAAGGGAAGCCGCCCTCCCTCATAGCTCTGAAGGATGGTAAAGGTGGGGCTGTTCACCGGCTCCGTGATGCCGAGCCCGGCTGCGAAGCCCTGGGTGAATACGGTTTTTCCCACGCCGAGATCGCCGATCAGAGTATAGACCTGCCCCGGCTCCGCCTGCCTTCCCAACTGCCGCCCCAGCGCGAACGTATCCTGCGCGCAGAAGCTGTCTCTCTCCTCTGTTCTTTCCATGGATCTCATCTCCTACATTCTGATATTTACCTTCTTCGCGGGCACATGGGTGGAGATCATCTCCACCGCCGGGATCAGGCTGTCCTTCAGCTGCTCCCGGGGAAAAATACAGGCGTCGGAGCCGGGAAGGAGCACAAGCACGCTCTTCGTGGTGGAAACGGCCCGCTCCACCTCCTCCCATTTCCGGAAATCCCGTTTTCCGGCACGGACAGCTTCCATCCCCTCTTCCGTCAGGCGGTAATGAACAGGGCCGCCGAAATCCGGATCCTTTTCCCGCCGCTTAGCTTTCCGGTACAGAAGCGCCGGAAAGCCCGCCAGCACGATCAGCCCCGCCGCAAGGCAGAACGCGTTTCCGGTCCTTCCGAAAAGGAGCAGAAGCACCGCCCCCGCGGCTGCCGCCGCGATACCCGGCGTCCCGGAGTAGGCCTGTTTTATCATATAGTCAAAGATCGCGCCTGTATCGATCTGAACGTCAAATTCTACCTGCATGGACAGCCTCGTCTTTCTTTTTTCCGGCGCGGGCCTTTTTAACGGCAGACGCCCGGGCATCCGAAAAAGCACCTACAGCGCAGGTGCTTTCTCTACTTTTTTATATTATACCGAAATCCGGCTCCGGCGCAAGGTTTTTATTTCCGGCGAAGCACTACTCATGGCGCAGCGCTTCGATGGGGCTCAGCCGCGCCGCCTTTCTCGCCGGGTAGATGCCGAAAAAGATTCCCACGCCCGCGGAAAAGGCGGATGCGCCGAGGACAGTGGCCGCGCTGATCCTGGCGGAAAATCCGATGGCCCCTCCGATGGCCTGCGCGCCCGCCACGCCCAGCGCGATGCCGATCAGACCGCCGATCAGGGTGATGACTGCGGATTCCGCCAGAAACTGCAGAAGGATGGAGCCGGTCCGCGCTCCCAGGGATTTGCGGATGCCGATCTCGCGGGTGCGCTCCGTAACGGACACCAGCATGATGTTCATCACGCCGATGCCTCCCACAAGCAGGGAGATGGCGGCGACAATCACCACGAAAATGGAGATGCTTCCCATCACGGAATTGATCTGGGAGATCTGATCCTGCATATTCTGAACCATGATCACGCCCTGATTTCTCACGTCATGCCTGCTTTCCATGAGCCGGATCACGCTCTGGGTGATCTGCGTATTCAGGGCCGGGGATTCCGAGATCACATAAAAATCCGTAAAGCCTCCGAAATACTGGCCATAGGACGCGCTGAGCAGGTTTAAGGGCACCTCGATGTTGATCATGTTCCCGTACATGCTGAACATGGCGGAGGCGCTGTCCTGGCGGATCCCCACGATGGTCAGATCCTGGGTAACGCCGTACAGCGTCACCTCGATGGTCAGTCCGGTCACATCCGTGGTCCCGAACAGCTTCTTCGCCGCCTGCTGGGTGATGACGCAGACCCGGTTTCCCGCATAGTAGTCCGCGGCCGTGAAATACCTTCCCTGTACGATGGGCTCGGACTGGTAAAATTCCATGCTCTCCGAACCGCCCGTGGTATAGGCGGTAAACTCGCCCTTCCTTCCGATCACGCTCCCGTACAGCGTGTATACCGGCGTCACTCCTTTTACCCCGTCGATCTTCTCCCGGATCGCTTCAAAATCGTCCTCGTCAAAATAAATTTCCTCTTCGCTCTGTTCGTTGTTCACATAGATGCCGATCAGGCCTCCGGCCAGCGCGTTCAGCTCGTCGCTGACCTGTCCCTTCACCCCGTCGCCGATGGACAGGATCATGATGACCGATGTGATGCCGATGATGATCCCCAGCATGGTCAGGACGGAGCGGCCCTTGTTGCTCCGGATGTTCATCAGAGCGATCTTGATGTATTCCCACGCCTGTGCCAACTCATTCCCTCCTATGCTTCCTCCGTCCGGCCGGTCTCCGTCTGCGTTTCTTCAGCCGGGGCCGCTTCCGGCTGCGTCTCTGCCTCCGGGACAGCTTCCGATTGTGTCTCTCCCGCCGGGGCCGCTTCCGGCTGCGTTTCCACTGCCGGAGCCGCTTCCGGCTGCGTCTCCGCGGGCTGCGTCTCTCCGGCCGACACTTCGGGCACGGCGGTCACATTCATCCCTTCCGTCACCGTACCTGTCATGTCGTAGACCACCTGGTCTCCTTCCCGCAGCCCTTCCGTCACTTCAACCATCGTGTCGGAGGAAATTCCGGTCACGATCCTTCGCATCACGACGACGCCGTCCTCCACCACATAGCAGAAATCGCCGTTTCTGTCCGTGTTCACGATCTCCGCCGGCAGAACGATCACATCCTTCGCCGCGTTCGTATGGATCAGCACCTGCGCCTCCACGCCCAGGAAAATGTCCGGATCCGGATTCTTGATGTGAACCTCCGCGCCGACTACGGGACTTCCCTGGGAATTGCTGGACGCGACCCGGTTGATCCTGGTCACCTCGCCCTCATACTCCCGGTCGGCGATGGTAATGTCCGCCTTCTGTCCCACGGCGATCCTGGGAAGATCATATTTGGTGACGGAAATATCCACCTTCACCTGCCGGTTGCTTTCGATGGTAAAAAGCTCGGTCCCTTCCGAAACCGTCGCGCCTTCCGGGAGGCCGCCTCCCGCGGAAGCGTTTGCGGAGGAAGACATGGTGGCGATCCTGGTCACGATCCCGTCAAACTGCGCCTTCACGCCCTCCTGCCCCCTGGCAAGCGCTTCCGCGGCCTCATCGGCGGCAAGCTGCGCGCTCCGCATGGCGTCCGCCTGCTGCTGCTTTGCGTAAGGATCCGCGATCCCCGCCTCGGACGAGGACTCCTTTCCTTCCCGCCGGCTGATCTCCTCCTTCATGTCGTCCAGCTTCTTCTGCTCCGCATCGATCAGGCGCTGTTTTTCCTTCATTTCCTCCGACATGCTCAGGTCGCTGATCTCGTTGGTGGTATTCCGGATGCTCTCATTCAGGTTCCGGATCACCTCCTGCGCCCGGTCCCTGCTTTCCTCACTCCCGGCCTCCGAAAGTTTGGCATTCTGGATCTCCAGCTCCAGATTCAGCTTGTTCAGCCAGTCCTGCAGATCCTCTTTTTTGTCCTGGATATCATCCTCCAGCTGGTATTTCAGTCCCTGTACGTACTGCTCCTGGTTCGCGGCAAGCGTTCTCAGCTCATCCAGGCCGACGACCGCCTCATTGTACTCCGACTGGTTCCTGTCGCTCTGATACTGGGCGCTGCGGTAGCTGTTCGCGGAAGCGGAAGCGTCCAGATCCGCCTTTGTTTTCTGCGCCTCCAGCCCGGAGGTGTCAAACACCACGAGCTGCTGTCCCTCCTTTACCACGTCGCCGAGGGAAATGTTCATCTCCGCGATGACGGCGTCCACCGGCGCATAATAGGTCCTGCTCTGCTCGCTGTTCACCCTGCCGCTGGCAGAGACGGTTTCCTCCACGTCTCCTCTTGCCGCCGCGACCGTATTTACCGGCATTGGCGTATTTTTCGCAAGCGCGCTGCTCACCATGGAATATCCGATAAAAACCGCCGCAAGCGCCGCCGCGATGAAAAGAGGGAGCCGTTTTTTTCTTCTCCCGCTTCCCTGCGCCGTCCTCCCGCGCTTTCTTTTCTTCTCCTTCTTCGTCTTCCCTGTCATTTCCTGCATTTCCGTCTCAGCTCCGGTGTTCTTTTCCAGTTCGTTCATGCTCTCCTCCATTCCCGCCGCGCCCCGGCGCAGACGGCCGCTCTGTCCGTACGCGCGGCTGCCCTGTCTGTACGCGCGGCTGCCCTGTCCGGCCGTACAGCGCCGCCCGCCGCCGGCGCTCTTCCGCAGGCGGCCGCTCTATGCCGGCTGCTGCCGGTAATCCTCCACGATATGTCCGTCCTTAATCCGTATCACCCGCTCCGCCTGCGCGGCGATCTCATTGTCATGGGTGATAAGGATCACGGTCCGCCCTTCCCGGTGGAGCGTCTTTAAGATTCCCATGATCTCCGCCGTGGATCCGGAATCCAGATTTCCCGTGGGTTCGTCCGCCAGGATCACGGGCGGCGCCTGGGCGATGGCCCTTGCGATGGCCACCCGCTGCTGCTGTCCGCCGGACATCTCCGCCGGTTTATGATCCATCCGTTTTTCCAGCCCGACCCGGATCAGCGCTTTCTGGGAAAGCTCAGTCCGTTCCCGCTTCCCCACGCCTCTGTAAATCAGCGGCAGCTCCACGTTTTCCAGAGCCGTAAGATTCGGGATCAGATTGAAGCCCTGAAAAATAAAGCCGATCTCTCTGTTCCGGATATCCGAAAGCGCATCGTCGTCAAGTCCCGATACGTCCTGATCATGGAGCAGATAGGTTCCGCTTGTGGGCACATCCAGACAGCCAAGCAGATTCATCAGCGTGGACTTGCCGGAGCCGGAATGGCCGATGATGGCCACAAATTCGTTTTTCTCAATGGATACGCTCACATGATCCAGCGCCCGGACCTCGTTTTCCCCCGGATGATAGACCTTGCAGATATCCCTTACTTCAACCAGTGCGCTCATTCGTCCTTCCTTTTTGTATTATTGTATTGTTGTCTTATTTCTATAATACAATAATGCATTTTATTTTCTTTGTCAAGCTCTTCCGTTCCGGCCGTCCCGCCGAAGCCGGCGGCCCGGTCTGCGGGAGCGGTACTCCGAAACAGTATTATCATACGGTCCGTACCTTTAGAATTACCGTCTGCTTTCTTTAAATTTTCCTGAAATTTTTCTTTATTTCTGTGTATATGGGAAAAAAAGAAGGGATATACTTGGAGTGAGGACAAAACAGAAGGCCTTCTCCTCAAAATGCAGATTCATCGTTTGGTCGCAAAAGCTTCACAATTTCTTAAAAAACAGCACACGATTCCTCCACACCTGGATGGTATCGTATAATCAAACAAAGCCAGCAAGACTTTTTCAGATAGATTTCTTTTTCATAACTTGCCGGCATCCCGAAAGGATGCCGGCCCTCCCTCGAAAAATAAGCGGATGGCCGTCAGACGGCCATCCGCTTTTGTCAGTTCTTATGCAGGATCGGGCTTAACTTCTTATATACCAGAACGGTCACGACGGACACCGCCGCTCCCTTCAGCAGATTCATGGGGACCACGGCGAACAGGGCCAGGGTGGATACGCTGTTGATGGCCGGATTGATCGCATGTCCCATCTCGATGATGGACTCCAGAGGAAGCCCGTAAAGCTGGGCGAATTTGGGGATCAGGTATATGGCGTTGAAGGCGGAGCCGAAAACGGTCATGACAAGGGTTCCCGCCACGCAGCCGATGATTGCGTTTTTCTTCGTTTTGCGGAAGAAATAAAGGATGGACGCGGGAAGCAGAAAGCTGCAGCCGATGATGAAGTTCGCCAGATCTCCCACAAAGGCGGTGGAGGTTCCCTTAAACAGCAGCTTCAGGACGATCTTGCAGAATTCGATCATCACCGCCGCCACAGGGCCGAAGGCAAACGCGCCGATCAGGGCCGGGATCTCGCTGAAATCCATTTTATAAAAGGAAGGGGCGAACGGGATCGGGAAATCCAGCATGTGAAGGACTGCCGCGATGGCGGAAAAAACGCCGATCAGAGCGATCTTCCTTGTGGTCAGGATCCGTTCCCGGTTTCCGCTCCTTTTCCGCTCAAACCGCTCCGTGAAGTAGGCGATCAGAACCATCGCCACCACCAGTCCCAGGAATTCCAGGACAAAGCGCGTGTTTTCCATTATTGTTACTGCAAGTGTGCTCATAGGACTCCTTTCCGCGGCCTGTCCGGCCGCAGGCAGGGACGTCTCGACAACGGACCGTCCTCTGCCGCATGAAAGGCAGGTTCTTCAAAAAAGAAACCCGGAGAAGAAATTCTCCGGGTCTGTTTCAAAATTTGGCGGGGGCGTCTCTCCCGGCTCCTGCCGGAGCATTCCGAAAAACGCCTGCCTCATTCTTCTTCCATCCAGACTGTACTGTCGGTTCCGGATTCCAACCGGATCAGCCGCCGATGGCGGGTCGCGGACTCGTCTGTCTTCCTTTCCGGAAAAACAGCTTCACCGCCGGTAGGGAATTGCACCCAACCCTGAAGAACGTTACCTTTTATGTAGTTGATGATGCGGCTTACCGCCGCTGTAATCGGTTACCTCTACTATCATAGCAGAAAATGGCCGGCTGTCAATAGCGCGGCGCGATCTTCAGGAATTTAGAAATTCCTCCACCCGTTCCCTTACGGGGATGGAAACCGCCGCTCCCGCTTCGGAAACAGCCATCGCCGCAGCCGCCGAGGCAAGCCGGAGCGCGTCCGCAGGATCCGCGTTCTCCAGTATGGCCGCCGCGAAATATCCGGTGAAGGTATCTCCTGCCGCCGTAGTGTCCACGGTTTTTACCGGGAAGCAGGGATGGCGCAGAATTTTTTTGCCGTCTCCAAGCAGCGCGCCGTCCTTTCCCAGCGTGAGGATCACCTGCGTTCCGGGCAGGCGGGAAAGAAGCGTCCGCAGGATCGCTTCCGGTTCGCCCTCTCCCGTAAGCGCGCCGCCCTCCGTTTCATTCAGCATAAGCCAGGCAATCCCCGTAAGGTCCATCTCAGCCAGCGCGCCGTCCATGGGCGAGGGATTCAGCATGATCCGCATTCCCTTCTTTCTTCCTCTTTCCAGCAGCCAGTAAAGATTGCTGATCTCGTTCTGCAGCATGAGGATATCCCCTGCCGAAAAGCCGGAAAGCACCTGCTCCATGTATGCGGTGTCGTTGTCAAAATTGGCGCCCGGATAAAGAATGATGCAGTTTTCTCCCGCGTCGCTTACCTGGATCAGCGCGTGGCCCGTGATCCCGTCCGTTTTTCTCACATAACGCACGTCCGCCCCGCTCTCTGAAAGGAGCTTTATGAGAAAATCTCCGTCCGCTCCCACCGTTCCCGCGTGAAAAACGCAGGCCCCGGCGCGCGCCGCGGCGATGGACTGGTTCAGCCCCTTTCCGCCCGGAAAGCACTGATACCCCTTCGACGCGATGGTCTCGCCCGGCCTTACAAAATGCTCCACCCGGTAGACCCGGTCAATGTTTAAGGAACCGAAATTTAATATCCTTCCTGCCATATTTACCTCCATGCCGAATCGCTTCCGTGTTCAGCAGCCGGACAGCTTCCGGAACAGATCCTCAAAAAGCCGGTCTCTCTCAATGTGATAGACATAACGGATCAGGTGATTTTCCGGATTGAAGCTGTAATGATGGTCGTACTGAGGAATCGGCGCAGCCGTCAGCACATCTCTCATGAAGCCGCCGTTTGCCAGCCAGCCGATCACCGTCACGTCCCAGATCGTCCTGGTCCAGCACCGGTAAGGGCTGCCGGCCTCTCCCTCCCGCACGGCAAGCTCCGTCAGGTAATCGCAGACCGCGTTTTTCCCGCGAAGGAACCGTTCCAGCTCCGCCCCGGAGACGGCGAACCCGGATACCACGCCCATACAGGGCAGCTGCACCAGCGCGGCTCCGCTTCCGAATACCACCCGCGCCGCCGCCACATCCTGCATCAGATTGAATTCCCGGTTATCCGGCCACCAGTGCGCGTTTCCTCCCAGCCAGACCAGCACGATCCTGTCCCGGATCTCCGGCTGAAGAAGCATTGCGGAGGCCACATTTGTGATCGCTCCCAGAGCCGCCACATACAGAGGCTTCTGCGGCGTATACTGCATGGCGAGTCCGGCCAGATGCTCCGCCGCCGGAGAGAGTACCGGCTGCGTCTCGCCGGCCAGATAAGAACGGGACCCCCTGAAAACCCGCTCCGTCAGCTCTTCTCTTCCCATCAGTCCGAGGATCCTGTGGATCTCCTGAAAGCTTTTTTCCATGCCGTCCGCCGGCCCGTCTGACTTTTCATTGTGAAACGGCGCGGCATAGATCGCCTTCACGTTCATTTTTTCCGGGGAGCGCAAAAGATACGCCAGCGCGAACTGATCGTCAATCTCGTTATACGTGTCCGTATCCAGCGCCACATCGATCTTCCCCTCCGGCCGCTTCAGCCGTTCCAGCAAAAGCGCGTCTGTTTCCCTCATTTTCCCCTTCTCCTTTCCATACCCGTGCCCGGGTATATCGCATGTGTCTTTTTTTCTCCGCCAGACAGTTTCCAAATTGTCCGGACGGGTTAAAACCATTCTACCTCAGACTTGCAAAAAAGGCACCTCTTTTTTCTTTACGCCGTCCCCGCGGCGGCATATAATCATATCATAAAGCGAGGCCACGAAAATGAGCCCGCTACAGCAGAAAGGAGACTTCACTTATGCCGCATAACAGGAATTTCTTTTTTCACCGGAAGGCTGCCGCAGGCGCATGCCTGCTTCTGTGCCTTACTCCCCTTCTGTCCCTGTCCGCTCCGTCCATCCCCGCGCTTGCGGCAGGCGGTCTGCCGGCTCCCGCCGCCGCGGGCGCGGCTTCCTCTCTGCCGGTTCTCTCCGCGGCGGAAGCGGCGGCTGCTTCTTCCCTTCCGGTTCTCTCCGCGGCGGATGCGGCGGCTTCCGTTTCCTCCCTTCCGGTTCTCTCCGCGGCGGATGCGGCGGCTGCTTCTTCCCTTCCGGTTTGCGAAGCAGACCCCGACGGCCGTGTTACCTGGCAGGAGGGCTTCTTTTATGAACCGCTGAGCGAAGAGGTAAAGGCGCGGATCACCGGCATCTCCTACGGGGAGGGCTGCATCGTGCCCTATGAGGATCTGCGCTATCTGAACATCCTTTACGTCGATTTTCACGGGGAGACCCAGGTAGGCGAGATCATCTGCAATCAGGCCATCGCGCAGGATCTTGTGGAGATCTTTTACGAGCTGTATCTGGCCGGCTACCCGCTGGAAAGCGTCCGGCTGGTGGATGAATTCGGCGGGGACGATACCCTTTCCATGGAGCACAACAATACCTCCTGCTTTAACTTCCGGGTGGTGGACGGCACCAGCAATCTTTCCAAACATGCCTACGGCCTCGCCATCGACATCAATCCCCTGTACAATCCCTATGTGACCTGGCCGGGCGGAAAGCAGCGGGTCTCTCCCGCCGCCGCAGCGCCCTTCGCGGACAGAAGCCTGGACTTCCCCAACAAGATCGACGAGGACGATCTGTGCTATCAGCTTTTTGCGGAGCGGGGCTTCACCTGGGGCGGCCACTGGAGGACCATGAAGGATTACCAGCACTTCCAGAAGGCGCTGCCGGAGGATTGAAGCGGAAGAGGGGCCGGGATTGCCGGGGGACTGATGCTGCCAGGGGACTGAGGCTGCCAAGGGACTGAGGCTGCCGGATGGTCGAGACTGCCAGGGGACTGAGGCTGCCGGATGGTTGAGGCCAATGTTTCCGAAGAAAAGGGCGCGCCCCGGTGACGAAATGCTCCCGTTACGGTTCAAAATGGAAATCTGGCTCATGTAACCGTACAAAAAGTCTAAATTGACGGTTAAAAAGAGGATTTTCCGATTCTTAACCGTACTTTTTGCCACTATTTTGCCGTCGGTACGGTTCAGAACAGGATTTTCGTATCTGGAACCGTACAAATTGGCTGTTCGGTACGGTAGAAAAACCATTTTCCGAAATTTTAACCGTATCGCGCCATAAAATGTACGGATCCAAATGGTGTTTTTCGCAATTGGATCCGTAAAATTCCATTTTTTGTACGGGTGAAAC
>DXDD01000112.1 GCA_019115665.1 Candidatus Eisenbergiella pullistercoris
TTAAACTCAGTTGTTCTTGTTTCACGCATACACTGGCCCTCCTTTCCGGTTTTACTGCTTCTATTATACGCAGAAACGGCCATAAAAACAATCGTATTTTTTTACGATTGTTTTTATGGCCGTTTCCGGGCGTTTATCAGGGTTGTGATTGAGCTTCGCTGTCTGGAAGGTTATCGCTGCAATTTTTTCTGAAGGTTTCATCGGAGGTTCTCCCTCAAAAATGCATCGTTAAAAGCAGCTCCACGCTCCATACGGGAAATGAAAAATCTGCGTATAAATCTCCTCTCCGCTCTTGAAAGCCGGGACGCATTGTGCTAGGATACATGCTGTTGTTTTTTGACAAAAAGGATACGCATAAAAAAGAGGGAACGCCGCGCGGGCGTTCCGAAACGGAGATTCGTATGACAAAAGATCTGACTCAGGGGAAGCCTTTTTCCTCCCTGCTCCTGTTTTCCCTGCCGGTGATCGGCGGGAATCTGTTCCAGCTTTTCTATACTCTTGCCGACACGGTGATCGTAGGACGGACGCTGGGCGCGGACGCGCTGGCTGCGGTGGGGGCCACCTCCATCATCGTCTATCTGGTCCTCTGCTTCATTCAGGGGATCACCAGCGGCTTCGGCATCTGCCTGGGCCACCGCTTCGGTGCGAAGGACGAGCGGGGCATGCGGCGCAGCATCGCCGTTTCCGTTCTGCTGTGTCTGCTTTTCACAATCGTGATCACGACGCTCTGCGGCCTGCTGGCGCATCCCATCCTCCGGTGGATGAGCACGCCGGAGAGCATTTACGACATGGCCTATGACTATATGATCGTCGTTCTGCTGGGCTCCGGGGCGACCATTTTCTACAACATGATCTCCAACATCCTGCGCGCTCTGGGAGACAGCCGGACGCCGCTGGTCTTTCTGGTCATCTCGTCCCTTCTGAATATCGTTCTGGACATTGTTTTCATCGTGCCGCTGCAGGGCGGCGTGGCGGGAGCCGCATGGGCCACCGTGCTCAGTCAGCTGCTTTCCGCGCTCCTGTGCACCTTTGCGGGGATCCGCAGCTTCCAGGTCCTGCGGCTGAAAAGAACGGATTTCCGCGATCTTCTGGCGGAAGCGTCCCTTCATATGAAGGTGGGCTTTCCCATGGGCTTTCAGATGTCCGTGATGTGCATCGGCCAGCTTGCGATGCAGGCGGCGGTCAACGCGCTCGGCGCTTCCGCCATCGCAGGATATACCGCCGCCACCAAGGTGGATCAGATCTCGGTTCTGGTAAACGGCGCGATGGGCATCGCCATTTCCAATTATGTGGCGCAGAACTTCGGCGCGAAGCTGCATGACCGCATCCGCCAGGGCGTCCGCGCCAGCCTGATTCAGACAGAAACGCTCAATGCGCTGATGTGCGTCCTGATCCTTCTGTGCCGCTCCCTGGTGGTTCCGCTTTTCGTGGATCAGCCCACGGCTGAGATCATCCGCTATTCCAACGGCTATCTCCTGACGGTGGCTCCCTTTTACCTCCTGCTCGGGCTCCTTCAGATCTACCGTTCCGCCATTCAGAGCATGGGAAACGCCGCGGCTCCTTTTGCCGCCTGCATCATCGAGCTGATCATGCGCATCGGCGGAACCTTCGGCCTCTCCCTGCTCCTGGGTTATACGGGCATCTGCTTTGCCACGCCGCTTGCCTGGATAGGCGCCATTTCGCTGCTGATCCCCGTCTATTATCACATGCTGCGGCGGTTATGCCCTGTCCGTTAAAATCTCTTCCAGCGCGTACTTCACCATATGGGCGATATTCCCCACTCCCGCGAAGCGGGAGGAATCGGTGAAGTCTTCGCCCGCGGATATCCACAGAAGCTCGTTCTCATCGCCCCGGATATCCACATCCCGCTTCAAAACGCCTGCATAGCATTCCAGAATATACGCTTCCGTGCCGTCGGACTTATGTGGATAAGTGAAATTCACGATGTTGTCCAGCGTGATGTCCTCCCGGGTGATGGCGGTTTCCTCCCGCAGCTCCCGGTAGGCCGCATGCTCCCGCTCCTCGCCCGGCTCCACCTTGCCGCCCACCAGGTTGAGTAACCCCTGATAGGGCGGCTTTTTGCGGCGGCACATGAGGATGTTCTTTTTCTCCCGGTCAAAGACCAGAATCACGTTGCTGTCCATTTTCATTCTTCCTTTCCGGCGCCGTATAAGCCCGGTCATCACAGCCTTCCTCTTCAGGCGTTTTCAATGATTCTCTTATAAAAGTCCACGCCCATGGGCAGAGCGCCGATATAGATATTTTCATTCAGGCCGTGAATGCTCTCGTACTGCTGCTTATTGATGTACAGGGGCGCGAAACGGATGCAGTCGTCGCAGACATCCTTGTAATACTTGGCGTCGGTGCCGCCGGTCATCACGTAGGGGCTCACACCCACGCCGGGATAGATCTCTCCGATGGTCCGCTCCACCAGCCGGAAGGCGTCTCCTCTGTAATCCACCACCGGGCAGGGATAGTCCTTGTAAAGCACTTCGGTTTCCAGGTTGAATTTCTTCGCCATATCGGTGATGAGGGCGATGCTCTCATCCGTGGGCTGATGAGGGATGAAACGCAGGTTCGCCGTCACATAAGCCTCCTGGGGAAGCACGTTCAGGCCGTCCGCGCCCTTCGCCATGGTAAAGGCGATGGTGGTGTGCAGCATGGCCGCGCCGGGCGGGCTGATGAGGGGCATGAGCTTTATGAGCAGGGGCTTAAACAGCCAGAGGTTGGCAAATACCAGCTTCATGCCGAAAACCATGTTGGGAGTCAGGCGGCGGAACATTTCCAGCACCGCCGGGCTGAACCGGCTGGTAAAGGGAGATTTTTTCTCCACCGCCGCCATGAACTGCCCCAGCCGCACCAGAGGCGTGTTCCGGCCGGGCGCGGAGGCGTGGCCGCCTTTGCCGCGGGCGGTAAATTTCAGGTCGCCGTAGCCCTTTTCCAGCACGCCCACCATGGCGTAGGTTCCCTTCACGCCGCCGATGGGCTCGTCCAGGATCATGCCGCCCTCGTCGATGAGGAACTTCAGATGGACGCCCTGCTCCTTCAGCCAGGCCGCCGTCAGAGGCGCGCCCTCTCCGCTGAATTCCTCCGTGCAGCCGCTGGCGATATACACGTCTCCCTCCGGCACGAAGCCCTCCCGGATCTTTTCTTCCACCGCGGTGAGAATACAGAACAGGCTGGCCTTGGTATCCACGGTGCCGCGGCCCCACAGCCTTCCCTGTTCATCCAGCTCGCCGGAAAAGGGCGGATGCTCCCAGTCGCCGTTCGCCTCCACCACGTCGTGGTGGCTCATCAGAAGGATGGGCTCCGCCTTCCCCTTCCCGCTCCATTTGAAAAGAAGGCTTCCGTGAAACACATGCTTTTCACAGGTCTGATGCACCAGCGGGAAAAGCTCCTCCAGAATCTTGTGGAACTCGTAAAATTTACTTTTATCCGGATCAAAGCGGCTGGAGACGGTCTCTTTTCTGACCATCCGCGCAAGTCTCTCTCCGTACTCCCTCGCCCTGTCATTATCCTGAAGCTCCACCTTCGCCGTTTTGGCCGGCGTGGGCTTTTGCATGCAGGTGCGGATGAGAAGCACCGCCGCAAGAAGCAGGATCAGGATTAAAATTCCAAACAGAATGTAGCCTGCCATCATTTTCTCCTTTCCGCCCTTTACAGCTTTCCCTTCTTAAACAGCACGTAGCCGATCGCCAGGGCCAGCGCGCCGGAAGGAATGATCAGGATGCTGGTCTGAGAGATCATCGACGGCGCCAGCACGCACAGCAGGGTCATGAACAGCACGGGCACCGCCGCGATTTTGGGGCTTTTGGAAAAATATTTCAGCCCCAGCGCGCCGAACAGGGCGGGCACCACGTTGTCAAAGGCCGGTACCAGCACCGGATTTTCCAGCACCGGGCGAAGCGGAATCATCAGCACCACGCCAGCCACGATGACCAGGGTGGTGACGATGGCGCTGGTGGCCACGCTGAGGGTGGAAATGATCTCATTTTCCGGCGTTCCCACCTTCGTCTTCGCCAGATCCCTGGCGTTCATGGCGCAGGGGATCTTCATATTGGTCACGTTTCCGGTGATAAAGGCCAGATAGCTCCCGCCCGCCCCAAGCATGGGGGTATAGACCAGAAATTCCACGATCCCCACGGGAATATAAATGATCCCCACCTTGGCAAAACCGCTTAAAAAGCCTCGCAGATCCGGCATTACGCCGTTTGCCGCGCCGATGATAAAGGGAGCGCCCACCAGAAGGATCACGCTGACGATCAGCGTGATTCTGCCCAGCCGGTGCAGTCCCGCGTTAAATTCCTCCAGAAATTCCTGCGCTTTTTTCTCGTCCATTTAAATACCTCTTTTCCGCCGTCCTCAGCAGCTCTGCCGCAGGCGGCTTATCCATTTCAAAGAAACCGGCAGGCTGTCATCCGGACAAACCGGACGTCCCTGCCGCATCCTGTTACAGGCTCATCAGCACGGCGGCGACCATGCCCGCAAGCATGCTGACCGCAAGGCTGAAGTTGTCCAGGACCGCCATGCCCTTTTTATTGGTAAAATACTCGAACACCGCCATGAAAATGGCCGAAACGGCCGCCACCGCGAGGGGCACGTAATTGCCGCTGCTGGTCAGCGTTCCCACGTAGGAGCCAATGTAAGCGCCGCACAGTCCCACGAACATGCAGGTAGTGGCGTGATCCCCGAAGCCCGGCTTTCCGCCCTCTTTTTTCGGCGCGCTCTGTACCTTTTTCAGATATTTTTTCAAAAGGAAGATGCAGCAGAACACCCCGCTCAGGATGCCGACCGTCATGACCAGAAAAATGGTGACGAAGGCCGTCATGTTCATCTCGGACAGGCGCAGGCCGGAAAGCCCCACGCTCTGAGCCGCGATCTCCGCCACGTTCAGCTCATACTGCAGCGCGCCGATGACGGACAGGCGCAGCCAGGAAAGCGGGACGCCAAGCGTGCCGCTTAAGGCAATGACGCCAAGCAGGATGCTGATGGAGGGAAGCAGGGTGAAGGTGGCGCTGGAGATGATGGCTTTTTTCAGTACCTTCCTGTCCATTCCGATGGCGATTCCCGCCCGGTAGCTTTTTACCAGAAACACAAAACACATGACCGTAATAAAAGCGAGCACCAGGGCTACCAGCAGGTAAAAAAACCCGGAATTGACGCTCGCAACGTATTCGCTGTTCATAAAATCAGGTATCCTTTCTTAAATCTAAGGCCCGTAATAAGGCCCGCGCGGGCGGGCCGGTGATCTCCCGTTTCCGGAGCCTTCCCGTCCCGGAGCCTTCCCATTCCGGGGATACCCGGATGAGGGCTCTTCTCAAAGGAAGGCTTCCCGGCGAAACAAAAATGCCGGAAAGCCTTTCTATCCTTCAGGACGCGGGGCGCGTACCGCGCCGCCATCCTGTACCGTTTATTGGTTCAGCAGGCGCACCGTCTCTCTGGCGATGGCGAGCTCCTCGTTGGTGGGAACCACCATGGTGACCACCTTCGCGCCCTCGTCGGAGAGGATCACTTCCTCGCCGCGCAGTTTGTTTTTCTCCGGATCGATATTGGTGCCGAGATAGCCGATGTACCGGCCGATCAGGGCGCGCACCTCGGCGTTGTTCTCCCCGACGCCTGCGGTAAAGGCGATCACATCCACGCCATTCATGGCCGCCGTGTAGGCGCCGATGTATTTGCCCACCCGGTAGGCATAGGCCTCCAGAGCGTTCTTCGCCAGCTCATTGCCATTCTGCGCCGCGTCCACCAGATCCCGGAAGTCGCTGGAAGCGCCGCCGGAAAGGCCGAGCACGCCGGACTTTTTATTGCAGATGTCGATCACCTGCGCCGCGTCCAGCCCCTCCTTCTGCGCCAGGAAGGAAACGATGGCGGGATCCATGTCGCCGCTTCTGGTTCCCATGATCAGGCCCTCCAGAGGGGTCAGGCCCATGCTGGTATCCACGCTCTTTCCATAGGCCACGGCGGAAACGGAAGCGCCGTTGCCTAGATGGCAGACGATGATCCGCAGATCCTTTCTGTCCTTTCCAAGGATCTCGGCCGCACGTTTCGACACGAAATCATGGCTGGTTCCATGGAAACCGTAGCGGCGGATCTTGTATTTCTGATAGTATTCATAGGGAAGGCCGTACAGATAAGCCTTTTCCGGCATGGTCTGATGGAACGCCGTATCAAACACCACCGCCATGGGCACGCCGGGCATGATCGCCTGGCAGGAGCGGATGCCGATCAGGTTGGCCGGATTGTGCAGCGGCGCAAGGTCGCTGCAGGCTTCGATTCCCTTAATCACCTCTTCATCCACCAGAACGGAGCCGGAGAAGCTCTCTCCGCCATGCACTACACGGTGTCCCACCGCGTCGATCTCGGAAAGGGAGCCGATCACGCCCACCTTAGGATCCGTGAGCTTTTCGATCACCAGCTTCACAGCCGCCGTGTGATCCGGCATATCCGCCATTTCCTTCACCTTTTCCCCGCCCGCAGGCTGATGGGCGATGTTGCTTCCGTCGATGCCGATCCGCTCGCACAGTCCCTTCGCCAGAACCGCCTCCGTATCGCTGTCGATGAGCTGATACTTTAAGGATGAGCTTCCGCAGTTGATTACCAGAATTTTCATGACTTCCTCTTTTCCTGCGGCCGCAGGCCGCATCTTATTATAGCAAGAAGAATCGCGAAGCGATTCTTCCAGGAAAACGGCAAAGCCGTTTTCCGCCTCTTTTTCCAGCCGCCGCAGGCGGCATTTATTCGTAAAAGAATGGCGTCAGCCATTCTTTGGCAGGAACCCATGGTTCCTGCCGCCTCCATATTTAATATGCCCTGCCCCAGTAAACCATTTTCTTCGCAGGTTTTCCGCAGCAGACGCAGGTGTCGGAAAGGTGCTCCTGCTTGAAGGGCATGCAGCGGCTGGTTGCCGCGAATTTTTCCTTGATCTGATCCTCGCAGGCCTGATCGCCGCACCACATGGCCTTCACAAAGCCGGGTCTGTTGTTGAGGATATCCTCCAGTTCCGCCATATTCGTCGCCACGCTGGTGTGGGCGTCTCTGTGGGCGCGGGCGCGCTCCAGCATATCCTTCTGCATCTGTTCCAGGATCTCGTCCGCTTTTTCCTCCAGCTCCTCCAGGCGCACCTCGATCTTTTCACGGGTATCTCTTCTGCAGATCACGCAGCGGCCCGCCTCGATATCCTTGGGGCCGATCTCCACGCGGATCGGGATGCCGCGCATCTCCTGCTCGGAGAATTTCCAGCCGGGGCTCTTGTCCGTATCGTCCACCTTCACTCGGAAGCCGCTGAGGCGGTCGCGCAGAGCATAAGCCATTTCCAGAACGCCCTCTTTTTTCTGCTGGATGGGGATGATCATGATCTGCACGGGCGCTACTCTGGGCGGAAGCACCAGGCCGGAGTTGTCGCCGTGCACCATAATGATCGCGCCGATCAGGCGGGTGGTCATGCCCCAGGAGGTCTGGTACACATATTTCAGCTTATTGTCCTTATCCGTGAACTGGATGCCGAAGGCTTTGGCAAAGCCGTCTCCGAAATTGTGGCTGGTGCCGGACTGCAGGGCCTTTCCGTCGTGCATCAGGGCCTCGATGGTATAGGTGGCCTCCGCTCCCGCGAATTTTTCCTTATCCGTCTTCTTTCCGCGGATGACAGGCATCGCAAGCACCTCTTCGCAGAAATCCGCGTACAGGTTCAGCATCTGGATGGTGCGCTCCTCCGCCTCCTCCATGGTGGCGTGGGCGGTGTGTCCCTCCTGCCACAGGAACTCTCTGGAGCGCAGGAAGGGTCTGGTCTCCTTCTCCCAGCGTACCACGGAGCACCACTGGTTATACACCTTAGGCAGATCGCGGTAGGAGTGGATATCGTTCTTATAAAAATCGCAGAAAAGCGTCTCGGACGTGGGCCGCACGCACAGACGCTCCTGCAGGGGCGCAAGCCCGCCGTGCGTCACCCAGGCCACCTCCGGGGCAAAGCCTTCCACATGATCCTTTTCCTTCTGAAGAAGGCTTTCCGGAATGAACATGGGCATATAGACATTTTCCACGCCCGTTTCCTTGAACCGCTCGTCCAGCTGCTTCTGGATCAGCTCCCAGATCGCGTAGCCGTAGGGCTTGATCGCCATGCAGCCCTTCACGCTCGTATACTCGATCAGCTCCGCCTTCTTCACCACGTCGGTGTACCACTGGGCGAAATCCTCATCCATGGATGTGATCGCTTCCACCAGTTTCTTTTCTGCCATTGTTTCCTCCATTCTGAAGCGTTCCTCGCCGAAGACGCCGGGACGCTTCTCTTTTTGAAAATAAAGAACCGCCGGTTTCCTTCTCCCGGACAGCTCCGAAAAACTGCCGGGGACCGGAAAACCGGCGGTACCACCCCGATTGATATGCACTGCATACCCTCTCTTTTCCCGCTAACGCCGGGTCCGCGCCGTGCCGCCCGGTCTTTCGCCCGCTTCGGCACAGAGGCTCCGAGGCCGGTTCGGCTGCTTTCCGTAAGGGCCTTCCACCTTCGGCCCTCTCTCTGGGAACGGAAATATCAGCGTACTGTTCCTCTTCTCCGCCTGTTTTATGTCTATGTAGATATTAGGGAATTTTTCGGGGATTGTCAACCGGTTTTCGGGGAAAAAAGGGTTCGGGGTTACTATTCAGCCAGGTCTGCGCAGACCGTACAAAAATGTACAGGGAAAAAGCATCCGGCCCATCACGAAGCGCCTGGAATGGCCGGCTGGAGTTACAATTCTGTCGAAGGCTGAATTGTAACGGTTCGGGACAGCCGGCATCCGATTCAATCATTTCCTTTCTCCCCTCCCGAATATGTGAAATCCAGCCCGTTTCTTTCCGCCCATTCTTCAAACATCTGCCGGTAAACATCCCCGCAGACCATATCAAAATCCTCATAAAGCCCCATGTCACGCAGCGCTTCGACAAAAGGCTTCACATAATCTCTGCGTCTCAGGACATTAAACAGCCGCTTCCTGTCCTCCTTATCTTCCACACATTCCTTCACATAAAATCTCATGATACTCTCATGATCGATCTCCTCATAGGAAAGAAAGCGGAAGTTATTTTCATCTTTTTCCGGGAGCCTGGCATTCTCATCCAATGTTTTTAGCTGAATCTCCGAGACAGGATATCCATCGAAAACATTCGTATCCCTGTGATAGAAAAGTATCTTATATCTGTCATCCATGTACAGCATCAATTCTGTGACCGCGCTCATTTCCCTTCTCCTTCTGTGTGCGTTGACCGTCTCTTTTTTCAAATGTGATCTCATCACGGAAGATTTCCTTCTAACAGGATATACTCCCATTATAAAGAAAAATAAGGAGGGACTCAATATGAGATTGAAAGATAAAATCGCGGTCATTACCGGCGGAAGCCGGGGAATCGGTTTCGCCACCGCCGACAGATTTCTGATGGAAGGCGCCGCCGTCATCCTGACGGCAAGCTCGCAGGCCTCTGCCGACCGGGCTGCTGCCTGGCTGAAGGAGAAATACCCGGAAGCGGCGGTTTCCGGCATCAGCCCTGATCTGGCAAGCCTCGCCTCCGTAAAAGAGGCATTTCAAAAGGTCATCGGCGAATACGGACGCATAGACATTCTGGTAAATAATGCCGGCGTGTCGGAAAGCACTCCGTTTCTGGAATATACCGAAGGAACCTTCGACAGGGTCATGGATCTGAATATCAAAGGCGTGTTCAACGCCTCCCGTGCCGCGGCGGAAGATATGGAAAAAAGAGGCGGGGGCGTAATCCTTTCCACCTCCTCCATGGTCAGCATTTACGGCCAGCCCGGCGGCGTTGCCTATCCCGCGTCCAAATTTGCGGTAAACGGCCTGACGGTCTCTCTGGCAAGGGAGCTCGGCCCCAAAGGCATCCGCGTCAACGCCGTGGCTCCCGGCATTACGGAGACGGACATGATGAAAGCGGTCCCCAAAGAGGTCATTGATCCCCTGATCGCCCAAATCCCTCTGCGCCGTCTGGGCCAGCCCGAGGACATCGCCAACGCTTTCGTGTTCCTGGCTTCCGACGAGGCCTCCTATATCACCGGCGTGGTGCTGAGCGTAGACGGCATGGCAAGAGCCTGAATTGTCGGGAAACCCGTAAATGATAAAAGGGAGTGCCGCATACTCATGTTGAACTCTATATGGAGTCGATGGTATAATGATTGTGCAAGCAGCACAATCCAGCCCGATGAAATCGGGCTGCCCCGCTTCGCGGGGATGATACCCCGCTCTGCACCCGCAGTATAATTGCAGGAAACAGGAGAATGGAGGTTTTGCAGATGAAAAGATACCGGAAAGTATTTGGTATGACGGCAGCATTAGCCGCATTGGTCTGCGCAGCCTGGTTCTGCATTTACCATAACCGAAAAAGCAGCGATAACCTGCCGGATCTTAAATCCATATCGATGATGAGCGAAGCGGAGATAAACGAAATCGTCTGCGGGTACAAACGGAATCAGTTAAGCTATATATGGAAGAATCCTGACAAAACAGCTGAAAATGCGGATATGTGGAGTCTGGGCGATGATCGTTACCTTCAGATCAATTACAACAGCAATGACAAAGCAGTGGTCTGCAGCATATTTGTGGAGCTGTTTCCTGCTGACACAAAAACCGTGAAGGTCAGCTACTCAGCAGGGACGGCCGCAGAAACTGAAATAGAACTCACCAGACAGGAAATCACTGATGTAATGGACTGGGCTTCGAGCCTTGATCTTGAGCTTCAGGATTATGAGGAAGGAGAAGCTCCCAATCAGGTCTATGCCGGAGGAGAAGCCTATCTGTTTGATATAAATAACGGTGAAGGGTCTTTTTCCTATCTATGGATAAATAACTATTACATTTACAAAACAGGCGAATGGTACCTGGTGAAGAATCCCACACTTCCGCCGATTGACTTCATTCCTGCAGCGCGTCCAGCTTCTTTTCATCCAGAATCGTGATCCTGCCCCGGGACAGCCTGACCAGCCCCTCGCTCTGAAAATAGCGCAGCATCCGGGTAATAACCTCCCGGTGGGAGCCCAGATGGTTGGCAATGGCTTCATGGGTGAGCTTCAGCTCCCTGCTTCCCTCAATGGCGGACTCCTCCAGCAGAAAAGCCGCGACGCGCTTATCCAGACTTTTCCACATGATCTGTTCGATGAGCCACATCACATCGGAAAACCGCGCCGCCATCAGCTCGTTGGTATAGTTCGCCACCGGCGCGGATTCCTCCATCATGCCCTGATAGACTTCCGCCGGGATCACCCAGAGCTCCGTATCCTTTTCCGCTTCGATCGTCACATCGAACTGGATCGAACGCAGCATGCAGGATGCGGAAAACAGGCACATATCCCGGTCAAACAGCCGGTAAATGGTAATCTCCCGCCCCTCCTCCGAAAGGATAAAGGCGCGCAGCTGCCCGGACTTTACCAGGAGCAGCCCGGTGCAGTCCATGCTGCCGTTGTGTATGACGGTTCCCTTTTTTACCGTCCGGGTCATGACCGCGCCAAGAATGCGGTTTTGCTGTATGGGGGTCAGTTTTCCCCATATGGGGAAATAGTCTGTAAAATCCACAAATGATGCCTCCTTTGTCAGAATCTTTTCTTTATTTAACTGATTGGGTGGGCGATTGGGTGGCGATTGGGTGGGTAACTGGGTGGCAACTGGGTGGGATTCACACCCCAAACCGATATTCCTTTTCTGCCCTGTCCCTTACGGCAAGTTTGAATTCTCTGATGACCATGTCCGCAACCGTATCAGGCTCCAGTCTGGAATTATCAATTTTCATATGATTTTTAAACCAGAACTCATCTTTGTCCGTATTCAGCTTATGCTTCTGAGCGGTACTCAGAAGATCAGCCCTGCTCCACTCGACATCCCTCTTGGAAGCCTTTCTCTGCATCCGGTAAGGCGTTTCATTCCTTTGAAGCCTTATCTCAAGATCTGAATAAAGCTCAACAAAATAAAAATTACCGCCATTGGAGGTAAACAGCTTTTCCAGCCCCGTCAGATATTCCTTTTCTTCGGCCATCTCAAATGCGCACACGTAAGTAAAAAGCAGGTCGATATCATGCTTTACTGCCAACTCAAATACCTTTTCTCTGAAAATAACATTCAGTTCTTTCTGAGCGGGTGTGGCAAAGCCAAATATTCTGTCTGATATCTCGATACTGTCATGGTTCGTCATCAGATTATATTTTATTTTATCCCTTATGCTTTCCGCAACCGTCATTTTTCCTACAGCCTGCGGGCCGCATACAATGATCAGATTTGCCATGGGCACCTCCTGACTCCTGCCATTCTCTTTCTAAACGCAATACTCCCGCAGCCTCTCCTGATCCATCTCGCGGCAGCTTGCCGTGATTTTTACACCCTCGGGCAGGTATTCGCAGGTACGGACCGCCGCGTTTTCATTCAGATAATTCACCAGATCGCCCCGGCTGTAGGGAAAAAGGAAGGTACATTCCCGGCTGCCCGCGTAAAGCTTTTCTTCGATCATGGAAAGCAGTTCGAGAATCCCGTAGCCCTGCTTCGCGGACAGGTAAATGCGGTTTCCGCTGATCCGTGGAAGCTCCTGAGGATCCATGATCTTATCCGCCTTGTTCATCACATGGATGCAGGGGATGGTTTCCGCGCCCAGCTCCCGCAGGGTCTCTTCGGTTACGCGCATCTGCTCCCGGAAGCGCTCGTCGGAAGCGTCCACCACATTCAGGAGAAGATCCGCGAAACGCACCTCGTCCAGAGTGGATCGGAAGGCCTTGATCAGGCCGTGGGGCAGGCGACTGACGAAGCCCACCGTATCGGACAGGAGAAAATCCTTCCGGTTTCCCGGTTCGATCTTGCGCACCGTGGTGTCCAGCGTCGCGAACAGCATATCCTTTTCCATGACCATTTTTTCTTCCTTCACGCTGCCGCCCGCCGTGTCCGCGCAGGTGGTCAGCAGGCGGTTCATCAGGGTGGATTTTCCCGCGTTGGTATAGCCCACCAGCGCCGCGAGGGGAAGGGCGGATCTGCTGCGCTTTCTCCTCTGGATGTCCCGGTCGTGCTCGATGGCGTCCAGCTCCCGGCCCAGCTCGCTGATGCGGCGTTCGATTTTTCTGCGGTCCAGCTCGATCTGCTTTTCCCCGGAGCCCTTGTTGCTCAGGCTTCCGCTGGCTCCCGCCTGCCGTCCCAGGGAGTCCCGCATTCCCACCAGCCTGGGCAGCATGTACTGGAGGCTTGCGGATTCCACCTGCAGCCTGGCCTCTCTGGTTTTTGCCCGCCGGGAGAAGATCTCCAGGATCAGGCTGGTGCGGTCCATCACCGAGGCTTCGATCTCCTTCTGCAGATTTTTCAACTGGGAGGGCGAAAGGGCGTCCTCAAAGATCACATAATCGATGTCCAGAAGCTCCACCGTCTCCTGGATCTCCGCTACTTTGCCGCTTCCGATATAGTAAGCGGGCGTGGGGGAAGAAAGGCTCTGCTCCATCCGGGCGGCCACCTCCATGCCGCAGGCCTCCGCCAGGCTCCCCAGCTCTTCCATGGAAACGTCAAAATCCCTGTCGTTTCCCAGCCGCAGGCCGACAAGAAGGGCCTGCGGCGTCTTTTCCTGTGTATCCTGTGTCCCGTAATTTCTTTCCATATTTTCCTCCATGCCGAAGCGTTTTACGCTGAGGCACGCGCGCCGAACCTCCAGTTCGGCGTCTGCGCAAGAATACAAATCCCGTAACGGGATTTGTATTCTCGGGATTTGCGACGCTTCGGCGCAAATCCTGATTGAAAAATGCGCTACCTGGCGCATTTTTCAATCTTACCTCCCGTCCTGTCAGAGCATAAGCCGCTCCGATCCTCTTTGCTATAAATCTCTGATCCTCGCGTCCTGTATGCCAAACCGCTGTAAAGCACGGCTTTACAGTGCCGGAGCTCGTCGGGCCGTTTTACAGATTCACGATCTTCGTCGCCACGTTTTCCCGGAATCTGGCGTCGTGCTCCACAAACAGCATGGTGGGGCGGTATTCCAGGATCAGCTTTTCGATCTGCATCCGGGAGAAAACATCGATATAATTAAAGGGTTCATCCCACACATACAGGTGGGCCGGCGTGAGCAGGCTGGCCGCGAGCAGCACCTTCTTTTTCTGGCCTTCCGAGTAGTCCTCCATCCGCTTTGCGAACTGTACCCGGTCAAAATCGAGCTGCCTTAAAATCGCGCAGAACAGACTCCTGTCCAGATTCCTTCTTTCGCAGAAGGCCGGAATGTCTCCCCGCAGCTGCGAGGTGTCCTGATTCACATAGGAAATCACCAGCCCGGAGGCCGTTTCGCAGACGCCCGTTTCCCGGACTGGCAGCGGCTCCCCGGCGCCCGCCTTTTCCAGAATCCTTTTGATCAGCGTGGATTTGCCGCAGCCGTTTTCCCCGTGCAGGGCGGCCCGGTCTCCCTGTTCGATCTGAAAGGTCAGCCCGGTAAAAAGCGCTTTTCCCGAATCCGCATACCGGAGAGAATAGTCCCGCACGTTCACCAGCACCCTTTTGTGATGGACAAGGGGCATCAGCTTCAGATCCGCCGGCTCCTCCAGATCCACAAGCAGCCCTTCCTTTTCTTCGATCTCCCGGTCGATCCGCTTTTTCATCTGGGTCACGCGGCTCTGCAGCTTCCTGGTTTTCTCCCCGATGTAGGCTCTTCTTCCGCCATGTCCCGGATCCTTTACCGGGTCAAAGCCGATCTTGCTGCGTTCGCTCTTTTCCGCCCACTGCCCGGTCCGCGCGGACGCCTCCCGGAGCCTTCCGATCTCCTTTCTGTGCTTCTCGTTTTCCGCTTTCTCAAACGCGTCTCTGCGGCTTTTATTTTCCCACCAGCTGGAAAAATTCCCGCTCTGCACCTCGATGGTCTGGCGGTTCAGAACCAGCACATGATCCACGCAGGCGTCCAGCAGATCCCTGTCGTGGGATACCAGAATAAAGCCCTTCTTTCCCGCCAGATACCGCTTCACCGTTTCTCTGGCTTCCTGATCCAGATGGTTCGTGGGCTCGTCGATCAGAAGGAAATCATTCTCCCCGGAAAACAGCACCGCCAGCAGCACCTTCGTGCGTTCTCCCGGACTCAGGGTCCCGAAGGGCCGGTACAGAATTTCCGCGCTTTCCCGCAGAAGCTCCAGCTCGCAGATCACGCGCCACAGCTCGCAGCCGCCCTTCAGCTCCTCCGCGAACTCCGCGGCGGGCCTTTCTTTTTGTTCTTCCGTAACCGGATACGGAAAATAATCGAAAACCGCAGAAGCGCGGATGCTTCCCTCATAGGGATATTTTCCGAGAAGCAGGTTCAGAAAGGTCGTCTTCCCCTTCCCGTTGCGCCCGATCAGCCCCAGCTTCCAGTCCGTGTCGATGATAAAGGACACGTCCTCGAAAATATTGTCAAAACTGCCTTCATAAGCGAAGGTCAGATGGTTTACAACGATCTGTGACATTTTTACCTCCCTGCCGAGGCGTTTTATGCATACAAAAAAGAGAATGCCATCAGCCGTACAGCCTCTTTCCCTCCCATCGGAAAACGGTTCTCCGGGTTCCGGCCCCTGCGGGCAGATATCCGCCGGCGGGAAGGCCCGCCGTCCGTTTCCTGACGAAAGGAAGAAAACTGCATCTTCCGAGACACAGATACTTTCACACACAAAAAACTGGAAAACCTCCCCCCTAAACGTATAAAAATAATCGGGGAATCCGTTTTCCGCGCAGAAGTCCCATGGGGACAGCTCTGCCGGCCGTTCCTGCACGGCCGTTTTCCTTTGTGCTGAAAGTTATCTGTTTCTCTTCCTGATGAACATTCTCTTGCCTCTTAAATTTATGAACTATTTGATTGATGTAGCGCTACAGCATCATATTAACCGCGCGGCGGCAGGCTGTCAAGCGGTTTTATATTTTTCTTCTGTTACATAAAGTCAAACAGACTGAGCTGCTCGGCCTCCATCTGCGCCTCCGGCTTTTCCTCCACCGCGTTTTCCCGGACCGCCATGTCCTGCGGGATCTCGGAGAGAAACGGGGAAGGCTGTTCGGTACAGGTAAGGATCAGCTCCTCCACGGCACGGGTCATGCCCACAAAGCAAAGTCTGCGCTCCTCCTGAATGTCCGCCCGGGCAAAGCCTGTCTGAAGCGGCATCTTATCCGCCTCCATACCGTACAGGATCACCACGGGAAACTCCAGTCCCTTGGAGCCGTGCAGCGTCATCAGCGTGACCGCGTCCGCCCGGAATTTTCTTCCGCCGTTTCTGCGCACGTCCCCGTCCTCCCCGAAATCCAGCGTATCCAGAAAGGCTTCCATTGAGGGGTATAAAACGGCCATGTCCGCAAGCCGGTTCAGGTCTTCTCTGACCGCGTCCGCATCTTCCCCTTCCGGCTCCCATTCCTGTATCCATTCCTCCAGCAGCCTGACCGGCTTCGTCCGCTTTATCTTTTTTTCATATTTGGAAAGCAGATATTCCATCCTTTCCTGCGCCGCCTCCCCAAGCAACGGGGCAAGCAGTCTCCGGGCAAGCTCTCCCGCCCCTTCCTCCTCCGGGAAAAGCGCGTGCCGGAAGAAGGCCAGCGCCGCGCGGACCTCCCGGCGCGTCAGGAAGTCCTCTCTTCCCGCGACCACATAGGGAATGCCCTCCTGGCGCAGCGTCTTTTCCAGCCAGGCGGCCTGGCGGTGGGTTCGGTACAACACGGCGATGTCGGAAAAGCTGCGCGCCGAGTCTCCCCGGTGTTCATTCTCCTCGGTATCCAGCATATCGATGCCGCCGATCTGACGGTTGATCTCCTTTGCGGCAAAGATCGCTTCGCGCCGCTCATCCGGAGCGGTCACGATGCGCACGGCCGCTTCGCCGCCGCGGTGCGCCTGCATCCGCCTCGTTCCGCCCGCGTTATGGGAAATGACGGCGAGGGAAGCGGCGAGAATCTGACGGGTGGAGCGGTAATTTTCTTCCAGCCGGATGGTGTGAAGCTCCGGAAAATCCTCCCGCAGCCTGTCAAAGCAGGCCGCGTCCGAGCCCCGGAAGCCATAGATGGACTGGTCCGGATCTCCGATCACAAAAAGCTCCGCTCCATTCCGGTTCCAAGCCTGCATCAGGCGGTACTGCAGCGGGTTGATGTCCTGAAACTCATCGATCAGAAGGCAGGAAAAGCAGGAAAGCTCCTCTGCGCTTTCCGCATTTTCTGCACTTTCCGCATTTTCTGCGCTTTCCTCCCCTTCCTCCGGCTTTTCCTCCAGAATACGGAGCGTCTCCAGAAGCAGGTCGTCATAGTCCATGACCCCCTGCTCCTTCATGGCCTTCTGATACAGCACGCGGGCTCCCCTGAGCCTGTCCGCTTCCGTTTCCTTCCCCGCTTCCCTCTCCGGCTCTGTCATCCCGTTTTTCACCCGGGAGAGCTCCCGTAAAAACCGGCCCGGGGAACCCTTCAATCCGGTCCGCTTCATGGCTTCCCCTGCAAGCTCCTCCTTCAGTCCCTCATCCGCGAGAAGCACGGGAATCCCTTTTTTCTTCAGAAATCTGCTGCTCACCGCATGAAAGGTGCCGATCTGGATATCCTCATATCCGCACTGCTTCGCGTCGGAGGCCTGCTTCAGGCGGTCGCGCATCTCCTGAGCGGCCCGGTTGGTGAAGGTTACTGCGGTGATCTGTCCGGAGTTTATGCCTCTGACCTCCACCAGATACTGCAGGCGGGCGATCAGGGTTTTGGTCTTTCCCGCGCCCGGACCGGCAATGACCGCCACGGCCCGGTCGGAAGCGCGGACGGCTTCCTCCTGCAGCGGGTTCAGGGAGGACAGGAATTCCTTTTCCCTGCCCGGTTCCGTCCTGTCTTTTTCTCCCGGGTCCTGTTCTTCTGTCTTTTCTTCCCGTTCTGACCGCTTTCTTCCGGACTTACCCCCTGTAGCTGCGGTCCGCGCTTTTTTCTGCTCCATCCGCTCCAGCTCATCCGCGGAAAACAGAGAAAGCTGCCCCTCCAGGCTGTTTCTGTCCTCCTCCGAAAGCAGACCGATTTTTCCGTATTCTCCGTCGAAACCGGGCGTCCGCTTCACCCGGCCCTCCCGCAGGCGGCTGATCCCTTCCGCCACCAGCGGCCCCGCCGCATGACGGATCTCCTCAACGGGCGCTTCCCGCAGGATATAAAATTCCGGCCCCAGCCGCGCGATCAGCCTCTCATACGCCTCCCGCACCTTTTTCCCTGCCGCGCTGCTTCCCGTAGAGGCCGCGATCACCTCCGGAAGCGGAACCAGACTTTCAAAGGGCTTCGCATCCGGCCGCACATAGTTTTCCGGCCGGTCCGCCAGCTGCTCCACCCGGTTCAGCACACCGATGGTGATCTTTTTTCCGCAGACCGGACAGCGGCCGCCAAGCTCCTCCGTCTCCTGCGGGCTGATGCAGAGGCCGCATTTTCTGTGGCCGTCAAAATGATACTTCCCTTCCTCCGGGAAAAATTCCAGCGTTCCGGCAAGCCCCTCTCCCGTATTCACAGCCTTTGCGATTCCGGCATAGGACAGCTCCGTCTGAAACAGCGTGGCCTCCCGCCCCAGCTTCGCCGGGGAGTGGGCGTCCGAATTGGAAACCAGAAAGTAGGAATCCAGCGCGGAAACCCGCCAGTTCATGGGCGGATCAGAGGAAAGCCCCGTTTCCAGCGCATGGATGTGAGGCGTCAGATCCCCAAAGCATTCCTCGATGGAATCAAAACCGGAAAAGGCCCCGAACAGCGAAAAATGGGGCGTCCAGATATGGGCTGGAACGTATACGGCCTGCGGACAGGTTTCCAGCATGATCTCCAGCAGATCCCTGCAGTCCAGTCCCAGGATCGGCCTGCCGTCCGAATGGATGTTTCCGATCAGCTCCAGCCGTCTGGAAAGGGTTTCCGCCTCCTCAAGGCCGGGCAGCAGGAGCAGGCTGTGCACCTTGCGCACCCTTTCATTTTTCTTATAAATGGAGCTGATCTCTCCCGTCACCAGAAAACGCGGCTTCTCCTCCGGCACGCCATCCTGATGGATGCGGTATTCCTCTTTCAGCACATAAAGCCCGTCCTCCGCCGGCTCCAGCTTCTCCACAAGCTCCGCCCGCCATGCGGGATGGGTGAAATCCCCTGTTCCCAGAATATGGATCCCCTTTTTTCGCGCCTCAAGCTCCAGATGCTCCGGATCGCCGTCTTTGCTCGTGGCCCGCGAAAACCGGGAATGTATGTGCAGGTCTCCGATGTATGTCCGATGTGTCATCTTAATCTCCATTCCGGAGCGTCAGCGACGGGGCGAAGAGAAATCGCGAATGCGATTTCTCTGATGCAGGTAACGGTCCAGTCCCCCGCTTCCATTGCTCTCTGATCCATATGCGTCAAATTCCCGGATAAAATCCTTCGCCTTCTCTTCATAATCGCGGTTTGGAAAAACAAATTTCATTTGGTCCTTCATCTGTGTGCCCTCCATCGCTGCACGATAAAGCGAGTGCTGCGATGGGAATGGCCGGATGCCGTTACAGTTCTGCCCTAGGCGGAACTGTAACTATTCTATATTTTTTCTCTGCATTCTTCAACATTTTTCTTGCCTGTCCCGCCCGGAGGTGTTACAATACAGTCAGGCATAAAATTTCTCAAAAGCCTTTCGGCTTTTCAGGCAGGACGATCTTCCGTCCATTCTGATTTTCTTGCATTTCAGAAACTCTATGCTGAATCCCTGAAACCCATACACCAGACCACAGAATCGGCAGGAGCCTCTGAAAATACGGCTCCGGCGCCGCTGAGAACGCGTTTCTTATATTTTTCGCGTTTC
>DXDD01000113.1 GCA_019115665.1 Candidatus Eisenbergiella pullistercoris
AGCGCCCCCTGGCTTTTGTCCTCCGGATCTGATGTTTTAAAGTATCTCATCAGCGCGGCTGTCTCCGAACCGTCGTCCACCTCGGCATTGACGTAAACAACATGCAGGCCGTCGTCATACTCCTCATCCTCCGCCTCAGAATATTTCCTCACCGGACTGACCGTCTGGCCGGCCCTCTTCCAGACGCATCCATCCTCCGATCAGAACCGCAGCGGAATCCGTTCCATGACCGATCCGCTGCGTTTTTGCGACGGGAAGCTCCGGCCCCGCATGCTGCCTGACAAGGGCCGACAGCCTCCTGTCCGCATCCGGCACACTCCCTTCCAGCTCCGTGAAGGTCCCCAGAAGCAGTCCTGAGATCTGACGGAAAACGCCCATCTGTTCAAGCTGCGCCAGTCCGGAGGCGATCATCGTCTCCCCGCCGCCGAAGCCTTCCAGCAGAAGCAGTTTCCTCTGCATATCCGGCCAGAATCCCGTTCCGGCGAGCTTCAGCAGGCAGCGCAGGTTTCCGCCCGCGACAATGCCTTCCATCCGGCTTTTTTGCATAAAATGGATGGGGAAGGAAAAAAGTGATTCCGACTCTTTTACGGATTCCCCTTTTTCTGTTTTTCCGAACAGGGCTTCCGATAAAGCCGCAGTCTGTTCCTCTCCCTGCTCATACAGCAGATTCCGGACCTGCCAGAGTACGGAGGCTCTGCCGGTTTTCGCATAAATCGCGTTCAGAATCACCGTCAGATCACTGTACCCCCAGAACAGCTTATCCGTCCTGGCGATCACCGGATAATCCAGAAATGGCAGCACCTCGTTGGCCGCATTTCCTCCGGAAATGTCAAAAATCACCCGGATGGAATCGTCCCGGTAAAAATCCATCAGCGCCTGCGCCCGTTCCCTGCCGCTTCCGGCAGAGGCGCTGTTTCCGGCATAAATACAGGGAGAAAGCTGCGGACACAGGCCCAGGGACTCCAGTTTTCTGATAAGCAGATCAAGCTCTTCCTTCGTTTTCGCTTTCCGTCCGTCGGAGCAGCAGACGATTCCTGCTCTGCTGCCCTTTTCCATCCTGTACTCAGGCTTCATTCCATTTCCTCACTTTCCGGAGCGGTAATATACTCCCCCTGGCCAGATCGTTTGCCCGAGAGATGGCGGAGGGCTTTTCCGCGCACGCGAGCATCCTCCGCGCAGGCTACAGGTTCGCGCCCTCCTCATTCAGCTCCTTTTTCATCACAAGCTGATAGTGGATTCCCTCCATCAGCAGCATGGCGCACCAGCCGATGGCACAGGAGACCGCGAAGCTGCGGATCCCCAGACGGCCGGAAAGCAGATAGACAAAAAGGACCCGGAAGCTGGTCTGCAGCGCCGTCCCGGCCAGGGTCATCTTCATCCTTCCCATCCCCCTGTAAAAACCCTGTATGCCATTGGTCAGTCCCGGAAGGATATAGAAAAAGGCCATCAGCCCCAGATAGCCCGCGCCCTGCGCGATCACAGCGGTTTCCGTCTTCCCCACGAACAGCTCCATCACCGGCTTTCGGATCAAAAGGACCGCACAGCAGGCAAGCACGCCGTAAGCCGCCTCCATCCGCATCCCGGCCGCAAAGCCCTTCCGGATCCTCTTCTTTTTTCCCGCTCCGCCGTTCTGCGCGATGAAGGTGGTCATGGCGTTGGAGATGTTGCGTTCCGGCACCAGCGCATAGTCGTCGATCTTCGTCACCGCGTTGAAAGCGGCCATGATCTCCACGCCCATGCCGTTCACCGCCCCCTGGATCAGCAGATTCCCGATGGGCTGACAGGCCTGCTGCAGCGCGGTGATCCCGCCGTAGCGCAGGGTCTGGGAAAGGAGCGCCCGGTCCGCATGAAGCTCCCTTGCCGGCACATGAAGCAGCGGCGCCCTTTTTTTCACATAGACCGCACAGCAGACAGCGCTGACCGCCTGAGCCAGCACGGTGGTAAAGGCCGAGCAGACGATCCCGAAATGCAGCCCGCCGATCAGCACCAGGTCCAGCCCGGCGTTCAGCACGGTGGAGATCACCAGAAAATACAGCGGCGTCCGGGAATCTCCCACGCTTTTTAAGGCGGAGGAATAGGCATTGTAAAAATAGGTAAAGGGCATCCCGATGAAGATCAGCCTGAGATACCCGGCGGACAGCTCCAGGATCTCCTCCGGAACCTGAAGAAGCCGAAGCAGCGCCTTTGCTCCCGCAGCTCCCGCAAAGGCAAGAAGGATAGAAAAATACAGTCCGAACACGACGATGGTCGCCATTTCCTTTTTCAGCAGATCCTCTCTGCCCGCCCCGAAGAAACGGCTCATGATCACGGAAGCGCCCATGCTCACCCCGGAAATCCCCAGAATGAAGAGGTTCATCACCGGCCCCGCGGTCCCTACCGCCGCCAGCGCATCCATCCCGATGAAGCGTCCCACGATCGCAGAATCCACCACGTTGTAGGTAAGCTGAAACACATTTCCCGCGATCAGCGGCAGCGCATAGGAAAGCAGGTGCCCCGCGATATTCCCTTCCGTCATCTTCACTGTCTTTGCCATCTTACGTTTATCCTTCTTTCCCTGAGGGAACCTTCTCCGCCCGCTCCGGCGTCAGCCCGCGCCGGTTCAGGCAGCCTTTTTTGATCAGTATACCTCTTTATCCCGCCGCTTTGTCACGGTCGGGCAGCTGCTTATGATCTTTTGCCGGCACGGGCATTCCCTGTCGTGGTCGTTGATGATGCCGCAGGCCTGCAGGTGGGAGTATATCGTGATGGCTCCCACATACTGAAAGCCGCGCTTTTTCAGGTCCCTGCTGATCTTATCCGACAGGCCGTTGCTGACCGGGATCCGGCCGGCCGCATGTCCCTGGTACAGGATGGTCTTTCCGCCGGAGTACGCCCAGATGTAATCGCAGAAGCTCCCGAACTCCTCGCGGATCTGCCGGTAACACCGGGCATTGTTGATGACGGCATTCACCTTGCGGGGAGAGCGGATCATGCCCTCCGTGTTCAGGATGCGTTCCGCGTCGGCATCATCGTAAGCGGCAATTTTGTCATAATCAAAGTTATCGAAGCACTCCCGGAAAATTTCACGCTTCTTCAGCATCAGATCCCAGGATAAACCGCATTGCAGGCATTCCAGCGTCAGATGCTCGAACATCTGCCGGTCATCGTGCACAGGGATCCCCCATTCGGTATCGTGATATTTTTTATCAAGCGGGCCTGCAGAAGCCCATTCGCAATAGCCCATGGCTTTCTCCTCAACTGATGATCCATAAAAATGTATAGCGACAGTCCTTTTTTGATCCGGCATGGTCTGTCGTCAGGCGGGACCGGTCTGCCCCGCCTGCTCCTGCTGCGTACGCGCAAGCCTTCCGATCTCCTTCCAGCGCTTCGTCCCGAAAAAGCTGAGCATACACAGCATTCCAAACACGAAGCTCACCGGAATGCAGGCCATCACGTAGCCGCCGTCAAAGCAGAACGCGATGAGGCAGCCCACAGGGATCCGCACCGCCCAGAGCATGAGGATGTTTACGATCGTGGGGAAGCGCACCTCTCCCATCCCGTTCACAAAGCTGATGATCCCGTTGAACACCGCATAGGTCCAGGTGAACGGAAGCACGATGCGGATGTAGCGCACCGCAAAGGCCAGCACATCGGCATCCTGGGTGAAAAGCCCCAGGATCGGTCGGCAGAAGACAGTCACCGCGATCCCGGCCGCACAGGTTATGGCTCCGGAAACCAGAGGGATCTGCACTCCGCCCTTTCTCAGATACCGGTAATTTTCCGCGCCCAGGTTCTGTCCGGAAAAGGTGGTGGCCGCCGAGGACAGGGAGGTGATCGCCACATTTGCGATTCCCGTCACCTTGCCGCTCACCGAGCAGGCCGCGATAAAGACCGAACCCTGCAGATTGATCAGCGACTGCATCATGATGTGACCGACGGAATAAAAGGAGCTGTTCAGCCCCAGCGGCAGTCCGATCCGAATGATGGCGGCGAGCATTGCCCTGTTCATTTTATGCGGCAGGAAGGTAAATTCCAGCTCCGGATACTGCTTCCGGATATAAAAGATGCTGAACAGCCAGGAGCAGTACATGGCGATGATCGTAGCCAGCGCCGCTCCCGCCACATCCATATGAAAACCCGCCACAAATACCAGATCCAGCACAATATTCACCAGGCACGACACCACCAGAAACAGAAGCGACGCCCTGCTGTCTCCCAGCCCCCGCAGGATCCCCGCGTTCATGTTATAGCCCATATTTCCCAGCGTTCCCCAGAACACGATCGAAATGTAGGAAACCGCCGGGGCCCAGGTATCCTCCGGCACCTGCATGATCTTTAAGATCAGCGGCCCAATGAACTGTCCGGCCACAGAAAGCGGAACCGCGCACAGATACAGGAAGGACACGGCCGTCGCCGCGATATCCTTCAGCTTTTCCGTACTCCCGCTTCCCGCAAACTGAGACACCAGTATGGACACTCCCGTCCCTATTCCCAGAAAAACACATAAAAGCAGCTCCACCGGCTGGCTGCTGGTCCCCACCGCGGCCAGAGACGCGGCTCCGCAGAAGTTGCCGATCACCACCGTATCAACCGTACTGTAAAGCTGCTGGAGAACATTTCCGGCGCAGATCGGCAAAGCAAAAACGAGCACCTTCCGCATGATGGGACCTTTTGTCATATCCATCCCTGCAGCGGATTTCACCTGGATCCCTTCTTTCTCTTCCTCCGGACAGCTGCCAGCGCGATCCCTGCCGCCAGCCCGACAGCCAGAACCGCCAGCCCAGCTCCCGTGAGCGCCGCTCCGTTAATCTTTGCCGCCACGAAAATGCTGGTGGGTCCGTCCGCCCCGCCGATCACAGCGACAGATGCCTGACTGGACCGAAACCATGCTCCCAGCGCCAGCAGGAAAAGTCCCGCCGCCGCGGCAAGTCCTGCCAGAATACCGATTCCCTTTTTCATTTGTTTCAGACCGCTCCTTTCTTCCGCCTGCCGGCGGCATCAGTTCCTGCAGACAGTGTAGCACACTTTTCTGCCTCCGTAAATTCTGAGAAAGGCAGAAATCCTGCTCTTATCCGACCGCCGGTCATGTTTCACCGGGCGGGAACCCGGCGAAATGTTCCGCTCCTTTTTACAGGAAAACAGTTCCGGAGGGGCTGGGGTGTTCTTACGGAGGCGGAAGCGTTGCTTACGGTGGCTGAGGCGCACTTACGCTGGCTGGGACGCACTTACGGGAGCTGAGGCGCGCTTACGGGGGCTGGAGCGCGCTTACGCTGGCTGGGGCGCACTTACGCTGTGCTGGGGCGCACTTACGCTGTGCTGGGGCGCGCCCTTCCAGGTCTTCCACGGGCCCCTTCCGCCCATAGTACGGTTGAAAAGCGAAAAAATGGATTTTTAGCCGTACAAAAATCCATTTTTTACGGATCCAATTTCAGAAAATGCTGTTCTGAACCGTACTTTTCATGGCATAATACGGTAAAAAGAGCAAAAAGTCTGTTTTTAACCGTACAGGATGGCCGGAAAATACGGTTACAGATGAGAAAATCAGGTATATAACCGTACTGATTACAAAACAGCGGCAAAAAGTACGGTTAAGGATCGGGAAATCCTTTTTTTAACCGTCATTTCAGACTTTTTG
>DXDD01000114.1 GCA_019115665.1 Candidatus Eisenbergiella pullistercoris
GTGTCAGACAGCGGTTTTTGATATGGGAAAAGGAATCAAACGCAGTTTTTTTCGCCCTATGAAAAAAACTGTGCAGCTGTGACAATATTGTTTTATGTAAAGGAAACTTGACATAGAGCCTTCAAAATGCTATATTACAAAATGTAAAGGAACCTTGTCAAAGTGAGGTGGTCATTTCGTGGAAAACAGGGTTGAGGAGCTTCGGAAGGCCCTCGGGCTGAATCAGGAGGATTTCGCCAGAGCGATCCGGGTATCCAGGCAGACGGTCAGCTCCATAGAAAATGGAAAATATAATCCGTCGCTGGAGCTTGCATTTGTCATCGCGGATTTTTTCGGGAAAAGCATTGAAGAAATTTTTCTCCACAAAACGGCGCGCAGGCCGGACCAGGAGAAAGCAAGGGAAACGGAAAAAGGGAGAACATAAGGGGGGGAGTTTATCATGAAAAAAAGTTATTTCATCACGGGAGCGGTTTATCTGGCGTTCGGCTGCCTGATGCTGACCGTTGCACTTTTTACGGAAAGCAGGCTGGAAGGGATTCTGTTCGGACTGGCAGGAGCCGGGATCGTACCGGGAATCCAGATGATCGTACAGTATTTTTACTGGAGCCGTCCGCAAAACAGGCAGCGCTATCAGGAAAAAAGAGAACAGGAAAGGATCGAGAAGCACGATGAACGCAAGGAAAGGCTCCGGGACAGGGCCGGACGGTATGCCTACGCGCTGGGACTTGTGGCACTCAGCCTTTCCATTCTCGTTTTCTCTGCTCTTGGAGCGCTGGGCGTCGTACAACAGAGCGGACCGGTTCTTTTGTTTTTAGGCGGGTATCTGATATTTCAGATTGCGGCGGGAGAAGTTTTTTACCGGACGCTTCAGAAAAAATATTAGCAGCCTGAAAAAATGAGGAGAACAAAGTACACCGTCAAGTACACGACCGCTTTCAAAAAGGACTACAGGCGGGCAATCCGCCTGTAATCCCAAAACCGTCCTATAATCCCAAAAACCGAATCAGCAGGAGCCACGCCAGTCCATAATAGGAAACGGCGGCGACCAGATCGTTTACCGTGGTGATCAGGGGGCCGGAGGCGACTGCCGGGTCGATCTTTAGCTTTTTGAAAAGGATCGGAATTACGGTTCCCGCCGCGCTGGAGAGAGTCATGGAAATTAGGAGCGCGATCCCGATGCAGGCGGACACCGCGAAGGCAAAGCCGGGCGTCCTTCCCTTGAGCAGGCAGAGATAGGCTCCGATGAGCAGAAGGGAGGCCCCGGCAAGCACGAGGCCGTTCAGGGATCCCACCCGGGTTTCCTTTGCGATCAGGGCCAGCTTCTGCTTTCCGGTGATCTGTTCGTCCATCAGCACGCGGATGGTGACCGCAAGGGACTGGGTTCCCACGTTTCCCGCCATATCCAGAACCAGCGACTGGAAGCTTACCAGGATCGTCAGCTGAGCGACGATGCCCTCAAACAGCCCCACCACGCTGGATACCACCATGGCGAGGCCGAGAAGAACGATGAGCCAGGGAAGCCTTTTGCCGATGCTCTTTTTCAGCGGCTCTTCCATGTCCTCCTCGGCGGACAGACCGGCCAGCTTCGCGTAGTCCTCTCCCATCGCCTCATCCACCAGCTCCACGATATCCTGAGAGGTGATGACGCCGATGAGCCTGTTTTCGTTATCCAGAACGGGAATGGAATCCTCGGAGTAATCCCGGAGCCGTTCCATGCATTCCTCCGTCTGCTCCTGCGCGTACACGTAAGGGTAGGAGGTGGCGACGATCTTCTCCAGCTCCGTGCCGTCTCTGGCGATGATCAGATCCTTTAAGTCAATGGCGCCATAAAAGGTCTGATCCGCGTCGGTGACATAAATCGTCGATACGTTGTCATTTTCCGCCGCCTGATCCACCAGCTCCCGCATGGCCTGCCGGACGCTGATCCCGGTCTGGATCCGGATATAGTTGGTGGTCATCCGGCTTCCGATCTCATCCTCGTCAAAGGAACCGATCAGGGCGATATCCCGTCTGGTCTCATCATCCATCAGATCGATCAGCGTCGCCCGCTCCGTTTTATTCAGATGCTTTAAATATTCCACCGCCGTGTCGGTTTCCAGATGGGACAGGATCTCCGACTGCTTCCGTACGCCAAGCTCGCTGAAATAAAGGGCGAAATCGTCCGTATATTCCAGCACGTCGGAAAGCGTCTGCGCGTCCAGAAGACAGTAAAGCCTCGTACGCTCTTCCCGGCCGAGCTGTTCCAGCACATCGGCGATATCGTTTTCATGATAATTGCGGATTTCCTCTTTTAAAAGCTTCGGGGACATCCCGCTTCTCAAGAGGGAAAGAAGTTCCTTCTGATAGTCGGGATGCCTGCCGCCGGACGCGTTTCCGGCGGGAATCCCGCTGTTAAGCTGACCGGAAAGGTCAGTGTGATTCACAGTTCTGTTTTTCTCCATACCGCCTGCTCCTTTCGCTAAAAAATGCAATACCGAAAGCAGCACCTCTTTTTGGGCATAAAAATACCATTGCCGCGCAAATCGGTGCTGATCCTCTCATCGGCACATACGGTCCGCAAAAAGGGCAATGGTATCCAATCCCGTCAGAGGGTATGTGAATCGGAATATGGACGGATCAGGCCGACCCTGTCAGCATTCCGACGCATATACATCCTCTGCCTGTTGTCTGCCATGCCCGGACTTCGCCCGTTACTACTGCCGCAGCCGTCCATACTCTCTCACCTCACTTTTCCGTTTGATGTAATTTGACGTTTTTCCTGAGCAGAAAATATCCGCTCCTGCCATCTGTAAACTAACACAAATGACCGGGAATTGTCAACCTCCCTCATAAAAAAGAACCCCAAGCGTTCCAGGCCCGCAGTGGCTTGAGATCACGCCTCCCGCCCTGGTGATCAGAATTTCTTCAAAATGATGAAGGCCCTTCAGATATTCCTCCACAGACCGGAGCACGGCTTCTTCGCAGCCGGAATGGGTGATGAAAACCCTGTGAGGATCCGCCCTGCGGAGCTGGTCCTCCATATCCTGAACATATTTCAGGATCACCTTATCCTGATTGCCCCGGTATTTTTTCCCGGCCTGCATTTTTCCGTCCGTCACTTCTATTCGGGGCTTCAGCTTCAGCTTTCCGCCAAGAAGCGCCGCGACAGCGGAGCATCTTCCGCCCATTGCCAGATAATCCAGACGCTCTATCACGAAGCTGGCCCTGACCCTGCTCCTTTCCCGTTCAATCTGTGCTACGATTTCCCGCGCGGAAAGTCCCTGTCCGGCCAGCTCCGCCGCCCGGAGAACCTGCAGTCCGATTCCGGTGGAAAGATTCTGAGAATCGATGACGTACATATCCGTGTAGTTCAGCTCTTCCTTTACCATGCGCATCACATTGCAGGTCGTGGACATGGCCTCCGATATGCCGAAAAAGATCATTTCCTCCCCGTTTTTCTGAAAAGCGGATGCCGCCTCCAGCGCCCTGTCAAAGGAGACGGCGGCTGTTTTCGGCGTCTTACGCATCTTTTCCGCCCAGGCATAGATCTCGTCAGGGCTGATTTCCTCCCCGTCGCTGTAGCTTTTCATGTCCAGAACGATGTTCAGGGGCAGGATGCTGATCTCATACTGCTGCAGCAGGCTTTCGGACAAATCACATGTGCTGTCCGCTGTTATTCTGATTTTTTCCATTTTGATTTTCTCCTGTTTATTCCGTCAGCCGGATCTCTCTGACAGACAGTCCTCGGAATGCGCACCACTCTTCCACCATCCCTGAAATCTCCCGAAAAAGAACGGCCTCATCCGGCAATTTCTCTTCCCAACCCGGCCAGAGCGTAACCTCCACGTCCAGCCCGTTCCCCTTTTTCCGGGAGGTCCAGATGCCGACGGCCTTTCCCTGAAAGATCACCGCGCCGGGATTGGCGACGGTCCGCCAGAGCTTCCGCTGAAGGGTCTTTTCAGGCTGGAGTACCGCCCTGTCCCGCTGATCCAGATAGGGATCATAGCCGTTCAGCAGAAGGAGCGGCCGGGAAAAATCCGGTTCTGAAAACAGGCTGCCGTGGTCGGCGGCGAGGATCCGGGCCTTTTTCCCGCATACCTGAACTTCTTCCATTTCCTCCGAAACAGCAGTCCACAGCCTGCGTGCCTGCTCTTTGGAGCAGCCCAGCCAGTCCGCGAACATGGCAGGGATCGCCGGTCCATAGCAGTGCAGGTACTTTCGCACCAGCGCCTTCTGCGCTTCCAGCCGGGCCGTTTCCTCCAGGGACAGGGAAGCCCCCAGCCAGTTTTTCAGGGAGGTGAAGGAAGGTCCCTCCGGCATGCGCCTGCCGAACACCACCAGGCCGCAGAGGGCGCAGGGACGAAGCAGAAAGGAAACCACCGCGCCTCCCACGGTCTGGCGGTCCGGCTCTCCATACATGGAAGGATGGTTCCATAGCTCCCGCTTCTTCTTTGGAAGGAAGGGAAGCATCCATTCCGCCAGCGTCTGATCCAGAGCATTTTTTCCGGTGATCACGGTATCATCCAGCCGGAGGATGACCTGCTTCAGAAGATCCAGAAGAGGTTCCATTTCCATTCCCAGATATTCCAGCGCCAGAGCGATGCCCCGCGTATAGATCCAGGGTTCCTCCGCCTGCGGGATCAGCGCGGAAAGAAAGACGCCGCTTTCCGAAGCCGGAAACACAAAAGGCGCGCCCCGCAGGCTCCAGGCCTGAAGAAGCGTTCTGCCTGTTCCCGAAGCCGTCGGACAGCCGTATAAAAGCTGCTCCATCTGCGAAAGGGTACAGGAGGGAACGCGGTGATACAGTGCATTTTCCCAGGCGCCGGGAGGCGTATTCTGCATGCCACAGGCTCCTACAGCCTCCGGAATCTCCTCATAAGAATATGTTCGGTCAAGATGATGGGCGCGGAGCCGGAAGGCCCGGATCTGCGTCAAGTTCGGTTCGTTCATTTTTCTTTTCATCCGTTATACGCCGCTGGAGGACGTGTTATCAGGTGTGATGCCCGGTCTACATGCGCTTCAAAAACCGTGTTATCATAAGGATCAGTGAATGCGGACACAGCTTCGCCAACATGCCGAAGGCCCGGATCGGCAGGCTGTAAACGGCCACACAACGGCGTCTGGCGGATGCGCGAAGGGCATCCCTTACCACATCCCCTGCGTCAGCCATCACATATTTTTTGATCGCAAGCGTGGACGCCTTTTTCTCAGCGCGCTCGAAGAATTCCGTCCGCACCGGGCCGGGGCAGACGGCCGTGACGAAAATGCCCTTTTCCCGAAGCTCCTCTCCCAGCGCCCGGGAAAAGCTGAGCACATAGGACTTTCCCGCCGCGTAAACCGCGAAACCGGGCTGGGGAAGGAAGGCGGCGCTGCTGGCAAGCTGGATGATCCGGCTCCTTCGCCTCATAAAGGGAAGGCAGATCCGGGTCATGTGGGTCAGCGCCCGGCAGTTTAAGTCGATCATGCCAAGCTGCTCCTCCGTTTCCAGCTCCGCCACATTTCCCATCACCCCATAGCCCGAGCTGTTGATGAGCATCCGGATCACCGGGCGCTCCCGCTCCAGCGTCCTCTGGAAGGTGTCTATCTGCGCAGGATCGGAAAGATCCATGGCAAAAACGCGCGTTTTATGCCGCAGCTCTTTGGAGAGCTCCCGCAGCCGCTCTCCCCGCCTTGCGATCAGCCAGAATTCGTCGATGGATGTAAGCCCCTGATCCAGCTGGCCGGCGAACTCCCTGCCCATGCCGGAGGAAGCGCCGGTTATGATGATTACGTTCATATCGAAAAGTCCTTTCAGCCTTCTTCTTTTAACTTCCTTTTTAGCGGATAAACTTCCTTTTTAGCGGATAAAATTCGTCATTTCCCCGGTTTCCCTTTCAGGAAGGCCGTACCTTTCCTTTCCCAGCCGGATGCTTCTCATCAGGAAGGTCATGTTGCGGGCAAGGGTACGCATGACGCGCAGGCCCTCCGCATCCTGCAGGGCTTCGCCGGGAAGCAGGCCGTGGACGCTGTTCCAGTAGCAGCTGGACGCCACGGGCATTCCCGAAATGGTGAAGAATTTATTCAGCTCGTCAAAGGCCGCGGACAGGCCGCCCCTTCTTGCGGCCGCCACTGCCGCGCCCACCTTCATGCTCTTGTCGAAATGGGTGCTGTAAAAAAGTCTGGTGAGAAAGGCGAGCAGCGTCGCGTTGGCAGAAGCATAATAGACCGGGCTGGCGACGACCAGGCCGTCGCAGGCCTCAAATTTGGGCGCGGCCTCGTTCACGATATCGTCAAACGCGCATTTTCCCGTTTCCGCGCAGCGTCCGCAGGCGATGCAGCTTCGGATATCCTGATTCCCGATGGAAAGGATTTCCGTTTCCACCTCTTCCTGCGCAAAGATCTTCTCCATTTCCCCAAGCGCGATGGAGGTATTTCCGCCTGCTCTGGGACTTCCGTTGATCATGAGTACCTTCATTATTGTCTCTCCTTCCGCAGACAGCTTCAGCCAGAGAGACCGGGCGGTTTTGTCCGCCGTCTCTCTGGCTCCTGTGTGCCTTATATGCTTTTTCTGCCCTTTACTGTCTGGTATTGATGTAGTTTACCAGCCCTTCCGCGTCGATGATCTTCTGCATGAACGGAGGGAAGGCCTGCCCCTGATAGGAGGCGCCCTTCGTCAGGTCGGTGATCACGCCGGTGTCAAAATTCACCTCCACCTCGTCTCCTTCCTCGATCTCCGCCGCCGCTTTGGGGCACTCGATGATCGGAAGGCCGATGTTGATGGCGTTTCGGTAGAAGATCCGGGCGAAGGTTTCCGCGATGACGCAGCTTACGCCCGCCGCCTTGATGGCGATGGGGGCATGCTCTCTGGAGGAGCCGCAGCCGAAGTTCTTTTCCGCCACGATGATGTCGCCCTTCTGTACCTTTTTGATGAACTCTTTGTCGATATCCTCCATACAATGTGTGGCAAGCTCCGCCGGATCAGAGGAATTCAGATAACGGGCAGGAATGATCACGTCCGTATCGATATTGTCGCCGTATTTGAATACGCGTCCTTTTGCGTTTTTCATAGCTGTTCTCCATTCCGCCGCGGGGAAACCGCGGCTTTTCTTTTTTTGAAAAGACCGCCGGCGGCGCTCCTGGATCAGAGATGTTTCAGGGAAATCACTGATCCAGCGCGCCGGGCCAGGAAATGGCTCCCGTCACCGCGCTCGCTGCGGCGACCGCCGGGCTCGCCAGATAGACTTCGGAATTGACGTGTCCCATCCGTCCGACGAAATTTCGGTTAGTGGTGGAGACGCAGCGCTCTCCCTCCGCCAGCACGCCCATATATCCTCCCAGGCAGGGGCCGCAGGTAGGGGTGCTGACCACGGCTCCGGCTTCGATGAAGATCTTCAGAAGCCCTTCCTCCATGGCCTGCAGATAGACGGCCTGGGTGGCGGGGATGATGATGCAGCGGACGCCCTTCGCCACATGACGGCCCTTCAGCACCTTCGCCGCGCAGCGGATGTCCTCGATCCGTCCGTTGGTGCAGGAACCGATCACCACCTGATCGATCCGGACCGTTTCCGTGATCTCGTCAATGGTCTTCGTATTTTCCGGCAGATGCGGGAAGGCAACCGTAGGCTTCAGAGCGGACAGATCGATGGCGATCTCTTCGTCATACACCGCGTCCGCATCCGCCTCATAGATCACGGGTGTCTTGGAGGAATGCTCCTTTATGTAGGCAAGCGCCTGTTCGTCCACAGGGAAGATGCCGTTCTTCGCGCCCGCCTCAATGGCCATATTTGCGATGGTGAAGCGGTCGTCCATGCCCAGACTTGCCACGCCCTCTCCCACGAATTCCAGAGACTTGTAAAGGGCGCCGTCCACGCCGATCCTGCCGATCAGATGCAGGATCACGTCCTTGCCGGACACCCATTCCGGCAGACTTCCGGAAAGCGTCACGCGGATCGCGGAAGGAACCTTGAACCAGGCATTTCCGGTGGCCATGCCGGCCGCCATATCCGTGCTTCCCACGCCCGTGGAGAATGCGCCCAGCGCGCCGTAGGTGCAGGTGTGGGAATCCGCGCCGATCACCACGTCGCCTGCCACCACCAGTCCTTTTTCCGGAAGCAGGGCGTGCTCGATCCCCATTTCCCCGACTTCAAAATAGTTGGTGATCTGATTCCGGTACGCAAATTCCCGCACGCATTTGCAGTGCTCCGCCGATTTGATATCCTTGTTCGGCACGAAATGATCCGGCACCAGCGCGATCTTATCCTTATCGAAGACGCCGTCCACCTTCATCTTTTCCATTTCCTTAATCGCAACCGGGCTGGTAATATCATTCCCGAGCACCAGATCCAGGTCGGCCTCGATGAGCTGTCCCGCTTCCACGGACGCAAGATGCGCATGCGCCGCCAGGATCTTCTGTGTCATTGTCATTCCCATTTCAGGTAACCTCCGTTCTCCTCTCCGCCGCCAGGCCGGACGGCCCGCCGCGCAGAGTCTGATTGATAAAAATAGTGTAACATATCCCAGGATTGGCAGAAAATACTTTTCTTTTATATTTACTATAAAGACATGTTATATTATAATTTTCTGTAATGAATCATAGTTATAAAAAGTGCGTTTCCCGCCCACATTCTGCGCAAAATGTATGTGCCGCACGGAAAAGCCGGAAAGGAAAAGAGAATGGAACAGAATCTGAATCTGTATCATATTTTTGTCACAGTGGCCCGCTGCCGCAACATTTCCGGCGCGGCCAGGGCGCTCTACATCAGCCAGCCCGCCATCAGCAAGGCCATTTCCCGGCTGGAGCAGAACCTGAACACCACGCTTTTTCTGCGCTCCAGCCGGGGTGTAAAGCTGACCGAGGCCGGGGAGCTTCTTTACCGGCAGGTGGAAAGCGCTTTTTACGCCATCAGCCAGGGCGAACAGCAGCTGAAAAAAATGCAGGAGCTCGGCATGGGGCATCTGTCCATCGGGGCCAGCAGCACCCTCTGCAAATATGTGCTCCTGCCCTATCTTCGCACCTTTACGGAAGAAAATCCGCACATTCAGATTTCCATCTCCTGTCAGTCCACCTGGCAGACGGTGCAGGAGCTGGAAAACGGTTCTGTGGATATCGGACTGATCGGAGAAAACGACCGCATGGACAAGCTCTCCTTTTATCCGGTTCAGGAGATCGAGGATATTTTTGTCTGCGCCGGGAGCTATCTGTCCAACCTGAAGGAGCGCGCCGGCCTCTCCGCGTCCGCTTCCGTCCGGGACATCCTGGCCGCGTCCACCCTGATGCTCCTTGACAAGGGGAACATCACCCGCCAGTACATGGACAAATATCTGGCGCTGGAGGGGATCGAGACCGCTCAGACCCTGGAGGTCACCTCCATGGATCTGCTCATTGATTTCGCCAGGATCGGGCTGGGCATCGCCTGCGTGATCCGTTCCTTCGTCAGCGGGGAACTGGAGCAGGGGAAGCTCATCAGCCTGCCGCTTCCCGCCGCCATCCCCAGAAGACGGATCGGTTTTGCCGTCCTGAAAAACGCGCCCGTCTCCCCGGCGCTGCAGAAGCTTCTGGACAGGGTCGCGCCGGAGCGCCCGGAATAGCCCCGGCATCCGACCGGCCGAAAAGATTCCGGCCGGCAGAAAAAAGCGATCTGCAAAAAAAGATTCCTGTCTGCAGAAAAACAGGACGGCGCAGCCTTCCGGCCGTACCGTCCTGAAAAATTTTTTATGATATCTCCCTGGGATCCGGATCCCGGAAAGGATCAGTTGTCGATCAGCTTTCCGGAATCGTTCCAGCTGTAAAGCTTGCGCAGCTCCGCGCCGACCTGCTCCAGCTGATGAGAAGCCTGTTTCTTTCTCATTGCCATGAAGTGCGGGCAGCCGGCCTGGTTTTCCAGCAGCCAGTCCTTGGCGAAGGTGCCGTCCTGGATGTCGGAAAGGATCTTCTTCATCGCCTTCTTGGTATCCTCGGTAACGACCTTGGGTCCGGTGATGTAGTCGCCGTACTCGGCGGTGTTGGAAATGGAATATCTCATTCCGGCAAAGCCGCTCTCGTAGATCAGGTCAACGATCAGCTTCATCTCATGGATGCACTCGAAATAAGCGCTCTCGGGCTCGTATCCGGCTTCCACCAGAGTCTCAAAGCCAGCCTTCATCAGGGCGCATACGCCGCCGCAGAGAACAGCCTGCTCGCCGAACAGATCGGTTTCGGTTTCCTCACGGAAGGTGGTCTGAAGCACGCCTGCTCTCGCGCCGCCGATGCCAAGCGCATAGGCAAGAGCAAGATCATGGGCCTTTCCGGTGGCATTCTGCTGAACGGCGATCAGGCAGGGAACGCCTTTTCCGGCAAGATATTCGCTTCTTACGGTATGGCCGGGTCCCTTGGGAGCGATCATGGCGACATCTACATCCGCAGGGGGCTTGATCTGGCCGAAATGGATGGCAAAGCCGTGGGCGAACATCAGCATGTTGCCGGGCTCCAGGTTGGGCTCGATGGACTCTTTGTAAAGGGCGGCCTGCTTCTCATCGTTGATGAGGATCATGATGATATCAGCCTTCTTCGCGGCTTCCGCGGCCGTATATACGGTCAGGCCCTGCGCTTCCGCTTTCGCCCAGGATTTGGAGCCTTCGTACAGGCCCACGATGACGTTGCAGCCGGATTCCTTCAGATTCAGGGCATGCGCATGTCCCTGGCTGCCGTAACCGATCACTGCGATCGTCTTATCCTGAAGTAAAGACAGGTCACAGTCTTCCTGATAATAAATCTTTGCCATTTTTCTTTCCTCCATTATGTTTGTATAACTGAAAGGCGGCAGGCCGCCTCAGAGTCCGTAAGGAAAATACGCGTTACAGATCGAAATGCACCAGATTCTCCGTGCCCCGCCCAAGTCCGGCGATGCCGGTGCGGGCAAGCTCGAGGATCTCATAATTGCCAAGCAGGTTGACGCAGGCGTCCACCTTGCTCTGATTGCCCGTGATCTCCACGATCAGATTCTCCGGCCCCACGTCGATGATGTTCGCCCGGAAAATATTGGAAATGGCGATCACTTCCTGCCGCTGTGCGGCGGAAACGCGGACCTTGATGAGAGCCAGCTCCCTGTATACGCTCTTCTCCGGCTTCAGCTCCCGGATATCGCGCACATCCACCAGCTTTCCCACCTGCTTCTCGATCTGCTCCAGGATCTCGTCGTCGCCCGTCGCCACAATGGTGATCCGGGTGATGCGGGGATCCGCCGTCACGCCGGCCGTAATGCTCTCGATATTGTAGCCTCTTCTGGAAAACAGGCCTGAAATCCGGCTCAGAACGCCGGAGGTATTATCCACCAGAAGCTGGAAAACCTTTTTCTGCGTCGTCTGCATGCTGCAGCTCCTCCCTCCGTTGTTGATTTATTCTAGCAACATTGCTTTGCCTTGTCAACGTATGATAGTCAGTCATGGTTCACATAACTGACAGTTATGAACAAAATGATCTTACATAACCTGCGTTATGGCACGGTTCCTTTTGCCCAATCGCCGGCATTTCCCGGGACAGCCGGCTTTTTCAGCCGCCCGCTTTCTTTCCTGCCGCAGCCGTCGTGTTCAGCCGGCCGGCCGCTTCCCATCCTGTCTCAGCCGTCGTTCTCCGCGCATTTGGTCAGCGCCAGCGTCCCAGTCCGCGCCACCTCCACGATGCTGATGGTCTGCAGCATGCTGAGGAAGATCTGGACCCGCTCCGGCGTATCACAGATCTGGATGAGCATCATGTGCTTGGACATATCGACGATGGAGGCATGCATGATGGCGCAGTTTTCCATGATATCCCGGCGGTTGTTCCGGTTGTATTTGATCTTGACCAGCATGAGCTCCCGGCAGATGCTGATCTGCTCGTCAAAGGTGCGTACCTTGATCACGTCCAGCTTTTTGTTCAGCTGCTTTTCGATCTGCTCGATGGTGCGCTGGTCCCCGCTGCTGACGATGGTCATGCAGGAAACGGCAGGATCGTCCGTCTCGCCCACGGCGAGGGAATTGATATTGAAGCATCTTCTGGAAAACAGGCCGGCCACCTTGCAGAGCACGCCGGATCTGTTTTCCACCAGAACGGAATAGATTTTTTTCATAACGGCCCTCCTCCTTTATTTTACCAGATCCATGGGATCGATCATGCACTCCATCAGGAAGGAAGCGTCCTCCTTCAGGAAGATATCCAGCGCCGCTTCGATCTCCTCATTCCGGGAAAGCTTCAGATAGGGGATATCGTAGGCTTCAGCGATTCTGTCCAGCTTAGGCGCTCCGGAAATGTCCACCACGGAATAACGGTCCTTATAGTTGTAGTGCTGGAACTCTCTCACCATGCCCAGGTAATTGTTGCGGAACACCACGATCTTTACAGGGATATCATGCTGCCGGATGGTGGCGAGCTCCATCATGGACATCTGGAAGGAGCCGTCTCCGCATACGGCGATGACCTGCTTGGACATGTCGCCCAGCTTCGCGCCCATCGCGGCCGGAATGGAATAGCCCATGGTGCCCATGCCGCCGGAGGTGAGGAAACGTCCCTCACGGACGATATGATAGGCGCAGGACCAGATCTGATTCTGTCCCACGTCCGCCACATAGACGCCGTCCGGCTCCATCCGTTCGGACAGCCGGCGGATAAAGAGCTCCGGATCCACATAATCCGGATTGGGCCGGCGGATCTCCTTCATGGTGTCCCGGTAGCCGTCCAGGGTACGGATCCAGTCCTCATGCTCGCAGTCGATCTCCTGTTTTTCAAAATCCGCAAAAATATGCCTGGCATCTCCGACCAGCGGGATGGTGGGGCCGGCGTTCTTGCCGATCTCCGCCGGATCCACGTCGATATGTACCAGAACCTTGCCGTGGGTGATCAGATCCGGCTGATTGACGGAACGGTCCGCCACGCGGGCCCCGACCATGATCAGAAGATCGGATTCGTTCATCGCGCGGTTGGCGTAGGGCTTTCCGTTGTTTCCCACCATGCCGTAGTACATGGGATGCTCGGTGGGCATGACGCCGATCCCCATCATGGTGGAGACCACGGGGATCCGGAATTTCTCGGAAAACCGTCTCAGCTCCTCGCAGGCGCCGCTCAAGGTCACGCCGCCTCCTGCGTAAATCAGCGGCTGCTTCGCCTTTTCCAGCTCCCGGATGACCTTTTTGATCTGGACCGCATGGCCCTTGACCGTGGGCTTGTAGGTCCGCATGTTCACCTCTTCCGGATAGCGGAAGCGGGAAAGCTGGGCGTTCTGGATATCTACGGGAACATCGATGAGGACAGGGCCCTTGCGGCCCGTGCTCGCCACGTAAAACGCCTCCTTGACGATCCGGGGAATGTCGTTGGCGTCGCGCACCAGATAGCTGTATTTCACGAAGGATTCCGCCGCTCCCGTGATGTCCGCCTCCTGAAATACGTCGCTTCCAAGAAGCTCGCTGTTGACCTGGCCCGTAATGCAGACAAGCGGGATGCTGTCGGCAAAGGCCGTAGCGATCCCGGTCAGCAGATTGGTGGCGCCGGGGCCTGAGGTGACGGCGCAGACGCCCACCTTTCCCGTCACTCTCGCCATGCCGCTGGCCGCATGGGCCGCGTTCTGCTCCGTCCGGATCAGGATCGTCCGGATATCGGAATTGAGAATACTGTCATAAAAGGGACAGATCGCCACTCCGGGATAGCCGAAGACCTCTTCCACTCCTTCCAGCTCCAGACATTTTACGATTGCATCCGCTCCATTCATCTGTATTTCCCCTTTCTTAAAATTCTATCTGAAAATGATTGAAATCTGCCGAAAAATTCAGCCGGAGACTCTCTCACCCGCCAAGCCCAAGCAGCCGTTTCGCAAGGCGCACCGCATCGGCCGCGTCCTTCGCGTAGCCGTCCGCGTGGATCTCATCCGCGTATTCCTGGGTGATCACCGCGCCGCCGATGATGATTTTCGCAGGAAGTCCAGCCTCCTTCGCGAGCCGTATGACCTGCTTCATCTCCTGCATGGTCGTGGTCATCAGGGCGGAAAGGCCGATCAGCGCCGCATTGTTTTCTTCTGCCGTACGGATGATGTCCTCCGAGGGAACATCCTTTCCCAGGTCGATCACCTGAAAGCCGTAATTCTTCATCATCAGGGCGACCAGATTTTTGCCGATGTCATGAATATCGCCCTTTACGGTCGCCAGCACCACCACGGGAAGCTTTTCCCGGTTCTCATCCTGCAGCAGATAAGGCTCCAGGACGCCGATGGAGAGCTTCATGGCTTCCGCCCCGGAAATCAGCTGGGGAAGGAAGTACCTTCCGCAGTCGAACAGCTCTCCCACCCGGTTGATGGCGGGCATCAGGCAGTCGCTCAGGATGCTCCCCGCATCCAGGCCGCCATTCAGCGCTTTTTCCGTAAGCGCGGCGATCCCGCTCCGGTTTCCCTTCAGCACCGCCTCATAGAGCTCGCCTCCCGGTCCGGCGGGAACGGCCGGCGCGACAGGAACGGACGGTCCGGCGGGAATGGCCGGCGTGACAGGAACGGACGGCATGACAGGAGCGGACGGCGCGCCCTGGGCGGCCGCTCCAACGGCGGCGGAGACTTTTCCTGCCGCCGCCTCAGCCCTTGCGGCGCATGCATTGGCAAAGGCGATATAGCGTTCAGCGGCTCCTTCCTTATGAAGCAGAAGGTCCGAGGCAAAGGCCGCGGCCATGAGCTGCTGCTGGGAAGGATTGGCGATGGCCATGGTCAGTCCGGCCTGAATGGCCATGGTCAGAAATGCCGTGTTCATCTGAATCCGCTCCGGCAGGCCGAAGGAAATATTGGACAGGCCCACCACCGTGGCGAAACCATTCTGTCTGCAGTAACGGATGGTTTCCAGCGTTTCCCCCGCGGCCTCCGGGTTGGCTCCGACCGTGGTTACCAGGCCGTCCACAACGATGTCCTCTTTTGTGAGGCCGAGGGAAGAAGCGCGTTCCCAGATCTTTTCAATGATATCCTTCTTCTCCTGAAGGCTTCCCGGAAGTCCCGCGTCGGAAAGAGGAAGAAGAATGAACATGGCGCCGTATTTTTTCGCCAGGGGAATCAGCTTTTCAAATTTTTCCGTCTCCAGAGAGATGGAATTGATCAGCGCCCGGCCCGGATACCGGCGGAGCGCCGCTTCCAGAACGTCGATATGGCTGGAATCCAGGGACAGGGGAAGCTGTGCCGCCTGCGTCACCTCATCGATGGCACGAAGCATCAGCGCCTTTTCATCCACGCCGCTCATTCCCATGTTCACATCCAGAATGGCCGCGCCTGCCTTCTCCTGTTCTTCAGCGAACTGCACGGTTAAGTCAAAGCGGCCCTCCCGCAGCTCGGCCTGAAGCTTTTTCTTGCCGGTGGGGTTGATCCGCTCTCCGATCACCAGAAAAGGATCGGAAAGCCCGAAGGAAACGGTTTTTCGTTCCGAGGCGAGATACCGGATTCCCTCCGGTCTCCTGTTGGACAGAGCGGGCTTTCTTCCCTTCATCGCTTCGGAAAGCTGCCTGATATGCGCCGGCGTGGTTCCGCAGCAGCCGCCGAGGATTACGGCTCCCGCCGCGTATACCGCTTCCATTTCCCGCGCAAAGGACGGAGCGTCCATGTCGTAAACCGTTTTGCCCGAGCTGTCCAGAGAAGGAAGTCCGGCGTTGGGCTTGGCGATGATGGGAATGCGGGTGACCGCCGCCATCCGGCGGACGACCTTTGCCATCGCGTCCGGGCCTGTGGAGCAGTTGGCGCCTACCGCGTCCGCTCCAAGGCTTTCCAGAACCACCGCGGCCGTCTGCGCATCGGTTCCGAAAAGGCTTCTGCCATCCTTTTCAAAGGTCATCGTGACCATAACGGGAAGATCCGGACAGGCTTCCTTCGCGGCGATCAGCGCGGCCCGGCATTCCTGCAGGCTCATCATGGTCTCCACCACCAAAAGGTCCGCGCCGGCTTCCGCGAGGAAACCGATCTGCTCCTTATAGACCTCCACCAGCTCCTCAAAATCCATTTTCCCGACCGGGGCGAGCTGCTTTCCTGTCATGGTCAGATCTCCGGCCACCAGCGTGTCCGGCCCGGCCGCCTGCCTGGAAGCCTGCACCAGCGCGTGGTTCAGCTCCCGGATCCGCCCTTCCAGCCCGTATTCGGCCAGCTTGATCCGGTTGGCGGTGAAGGTGGGCGCATACAGGATGTCCGTTCCCGCCTGCACATATTCCCGCTGCAGACGGATCAGCACATCCGGATGTCCGGCGATCCATTCCTCCGGGCAGACGCCTGCGGGCATTCCGGCGGCCATCAGATTGGAGCCGGTCGCTCCGTCCAGCAGGACAATCCCCTTTTTTATCACATAATCTCTGAATTCTTTTCCGGTCATTTCATCCTCCATGCCTGAACGCCGTAAAACGCAGTTTTACCGCGCTTTTGCAAATATGAAACATTTTATCATGATTTTCGTCAAAAGGGAAGATACAGGACTTGCTGTCGTTTCCGTTCATAATTCCGGTTGAGACGCAATCGGGGATATGCTATAATCAACTGCGGGCAGAATAAGGCCCCCCTTGAGGGACAATTCAGACAAAGGTGGAAAACTGGCATGTCCATGAAATACAGAAAAAAATACCCGTTTTACAGACTGCTCTGCCGTGTGCCGGCGCTTTTTGCGGCTGCGGTGTGCTTTCTTCTTCTTTCCGGCTGCGGAAAAGACCGGGAGCTGGAGCAGTTTTATTCTGAAATGGAGGAATTTACCAGACAGGCGGAACAGGATTTTCAGACGCTGTCCGCAATCGACCCCGCCTCGGAAAACGCGGTGGACGAGCTGCTTTCCGCCATGGATTCCCTGTCTCAGACCTTTTCCCTCCTGTCTCAGATCCCGATTCCGGAGGAATTCGCATCCATAGAGGAAATCGCGGCTGAAGCGGCCTCCTACATGGCCGAGGCGGCCAGCCTGTACCATGAGGCCTATGCGGACGGCTCCTATTCGGAAAATACCGCGGCCGCCGCGCAGGAGAATTATGACCGCGCCGTGATGCGCATGGACATCATTTCCCAGGTGCTTCAGGGAGAAATGCCCACAGAGGAGGCGGTCACGATCACAACGCAGCCTGACGGGCAGACGGAAACGCAGCAGTAAAACAGCCCGGCCGAAAGGACTTCCCTTCCGGCCAGGCTGTTTTTTTGTGTCATATAACCCCTGCAGGCGGCCGCCTTACATGAACGGCCGTCTGCAGGCCCGGCAGATGCCTGCCGGGAGGGGGAACTTATTTGTCATTCGCGATCGCCGCCTGCGCCGCCGCAAGTCTTGCGATGGGAACGCGGAACGGTGAGCAGGATACATAGTTCAGGCCGATGCGGTGGCAGAACTCGATGGAGGAAGGATCTCCGCCATGCTCGCCGCAGATACCAAGCTTGATATCCGGACGGGTGCTGCGTCCCTTTTCCGCCGCCATGCGGATGAGCTGGCCTACGCCGTTCTGATCCAGCTTGGCAAACGGATCGGACTCATAGATCTTGCTCTTGTAATAGTCAACCAGGAACTTGCCCGCATCGTCACGGGAGAAGCCGTAGGTCATCTGAGTCAGGTCGTTGGTGCCGAAGGAGAAGAACTCCGCTTCCTCCGCGATCTCGTTCGCCAGCAGAGCCGCACGGGGAATCTCGATCATGGTTCCGATATGATACTGGATATCGGAGCCTTTTTCCGCCTTTACCTTCTCGGCGGTATCCACAACCACATCCTTGACGAACTTCAGCTCCTTCTTGTCGCCGACAAGCGGGATCATGATCTCGGGAACGATGTTGAAGCCCTTCTCTTCCTTTACTTCGATGGCGGCTTCGATGACCGCTCTGGTCTGCATTCTCGCGATCTCCGGATAGGTAACGGACAGACGGCAGCCTCTGTGGCCCATCATCGGGTTGAACTCATGCAGGCTGTCGCAGGCAGCCTTCACCTCTGCAACAGACAGATTCATCTCCACAGCAAGATCCTCAATGTCCTTCTCTTCGGTGGGAACGAACTCATGCAGCGGAGGATCCAGGAAACGGATGGTAACCGGGTTGTCTCCCATAACCTCGTAAATCGCCTTGAAATCTCCCTTCTGGAACGGGATCAGCTCGTTCAGAGCCTTCTCTCTCGCTTCGCTTGTGGTGGAAAGGATCATCTTGCGGATCTTGGGGATCCTCTCCGGAGCGAAGAACATATGCTCGGTACGGCACAGGCCGATGCCTTCCGCGCCGAGTCTCAGAGCGTTGGCGGCATCCTCCGGCGTATCCGCGTTGGTTCGTACCTTCAGCCTGCGGAAGGAGTCCGCCCACTCCATAATGCGCTTGAAGTTGCCGCTGATGGTGGCGTCCTGCGTGGCGATGTCGCCGTCGTAGATCTTTCCGGTAGAGCCGTCCAGGGAGATATAATCTCCTTCATGATAGGTATTTCCGCCAAGGGTGAAGTATTTGGCTTCTTCATCAATAACAATATCGCCGCAGCCGGAGATACAGGCGGTGCCCATTCCTCTTGCCACAACGGCCGCGTGAGAGGTCATTCCTCCGCGTACGGTCAGCACGCCTTCCGCGGCATGCATGCCTTCGATATCCTCAGGGGAGGTCTCCAGTCTTACCAGGATGACCCTCTCTCCCTTCTCATGAGCTTCCTTCGCTTCCTCAGCGGTGAAATAAATCTTTCCTGCCGCAGCTCCGGGAGAAGCGGGAAGGGCCTGTCCGATGACGACGCCGTTCTTCAGGGCTTCCGGATCAAAGGTAGGATGAAGCAGCTGATCCAGGGACTTCGCCTCGATCCTGCTGACAGCCTCCTCGGGAGTGATCATGCCTTCGTCCACCAGGTCGCAGGCGATCTGCAGAGCAGCGGGAGCCGTTCTCTTTCCGTTTCTGGTCTGCAGGAAATACAGCTTTCCGTCCTCAATGGTGAACTCCATATCCTGCATGTCGCGGTAGTGGTTTTCCAGGCTGGTCGCGATCTCGATGAACTGCTTGTAGCATTCCGGAAGATCCTGCTCCAGACGGGTGATCGGCTGAGGGGTACGGATACCGGCAACCACGTCCTCGCCCTGGGCATTGATCAGATATTCGCCGTAAATGCCCTTCGCGCCGGTGGAAGGATTTCTTGTAAAGGCGACGCCGGTGCCGGAGGTATTGCCCATGTTTCCGAATACCATGGACTGTACGTTGACGGCGGTTCCCCAGTCGCCGGGGATGTCATTCATCCTGCGGTAAACGATGGCGCGCTCGTTGTTCCAGGAACGGAATACGGCCTTGACCGCTTCCATGAGCTGTACTCTGGGATCCTGCGGGAAGTCCGCTCCCATCCTGTCCTTATAGATGCCCTTAAAGCGCTCGATGACCTCTTTCAGATCGTCGGCGGTAAGATCCGTGTCAAAACGCGCTCCCTTTGCTTCCTTGATCTCGTCAAGCACTCTCTCAAACAGAGACTTGGGAACTTCCATTACCACATCCGAGAACATCTGGATGAATCTGCGGTAGGAATCATAGGCAAATCTGGGATTCCCCGTCTTCCTGGCAAAGCCCTCCACGGAAATATCGGTAAGTCCCAGGTTCAGGATCGTATCCATCATTCCGGGCATGGACGCTCTCGCGCCGGAACGGACGGAAACCAGAAGAGGATTCTCCGTGTCGCCGAAGGTCTTTCCCTGCTGCCTCTCCAGCTCGGAGAGCGCGGCAAAGATCTGTCCCTGAATTTCTTCAGAAATCTGTTCTCCATTGTTGTAGTAGTCCGTGCAGGCTTCCGTCGTTACGGTAAAGCCCTGCGGAATGGGAAGGCCAAGATTGGTCATCTCCGCCAGATTGGCGCCCTTTCCGCCCAGAAGAGCGCGCATGTCGGCGTTGCCCTCCTTGAATGAATAAACCCATTTAGCCATTGTATGAGTTCCCCCTTTGAACAAATATTTGGTAATGGTTTACAGAAAAAAGCGCCGTTTCCGCGTTTTTCTCTGCGATTGCGAATTTATTATAACACAACCTTCCGTATAATGCACGTAAATTTTGTCATTTTTTAGATAAATTTCCGCAGTTTTACAGAAAAATTGTTCATTTCCTACAATTCTTACGAAAACTCATCTGGACTCGTCCCGGAATTTTGCCGGCGTCATGCCCTCCGCTTTCTGGAATATTCCGTATTGACAAAAAAAGATCCTGAAGGATTCATCCTTTACAATGAATTCTTCAGGATCATTTATGACTGCACGCCGCTTTCGCGGATCAGGCGAAAACAGGTCAGGCGCTTTTAGAAATCAAATTTATCGGAGAACCAGGCCTCCAGAGAGTCGATCGGCACTCTCTCCTGCTCCATGGAGTCGCGGAAGCGGACGGTGACGCAGCCGTCGGTCTCGGAATCGAAATCATAGGTCACGCAGAAGGGCGTCCCGATCTCGTCCTGGCGGCGGTAGCGCTTACCGATGTTGCCTCTGTCGTCAAATTCGCAGTTGTACTTCTGAGACAGTCTGTCGTAGATCTTCTCGGCGCCCTCGTTCAGCTTCTTGGAGAGCGGAAGGATGCCGATCTTCACAGGCGCAAGGGCCGGATGGAAATGAAGCACGGTTCTCACGTCGCCCTCTCCGATCTCCTCCTCGTCATAGGCGGAGCAGAGGAAGGCCAGCACCACGCGGTCCGCGCCAAGGGAGGGCTCGATCACGTAAGGAATATATTTCGCGTTTTTCTGGTCGTCAAAATAGGTCAGATCCTGTCCGGATACCTCCGCGTGACGGCTCAGGTCATAGTCGGTTCTGTCCGCAATGCCCCACAGCTCGCCCCAGCCGAAGGGGAACAGGAACTCGATATCCGTGGTGGCCTTGGAATAGAAGGAAAGCTCCTCCTTCTCATGGTCCCTGACACGCATCTCCTCTTCCTTCATGCCGAGGGACTTCAGCCAGTCGATGCAGAACTGCTTCCAGTAGGCGAACCATTCCAGGTCAGTATCCGGCTCGCAGAAGAATTCCAGCTCCATCTGTTCAAATTCGCGGGTCCGGAAGGTGAAGTTGCCGGGCGTGATCTCGTTGCGGAAGGATTTTCCGATCTGGCCGATGCCGAAGGGGATCTTCTTCCGGGAGGTGCGCTGTACGTTCTTAAAGTTGACAAAAATACCCTGCGCGGTTTCCGGACGCAGATAGACGGTATTCTTCGCATCCTCGGTAACGCCCTGGAAGGTCTTGAACATCAGGTTGAACTGACGGATCTCCGTAAAGTTATGCTTGCCGCAGGTAGGGCAGGGGATGCTGTGCTCTCTGATGAAATCCATCATCTTTTCCTGGCTCCAGCCGTCCACGGAACCGCCGAGGTCGATGCCGTTTTCCTCGGCAAAGTCCTCGATCAGCTTATCCGCGCGGAACCGTTCATGACATTCCTTACAGTCCATCAGCGGGTCGGAGAAGCCTCCCAGATGACCGCTGGCCACCCAGGTCTGAGGATTCATCAGAATGGCGCAGTCCACGCCCACATTATACCGGTTCCCCGTGACGAACTTCTGCCACCAGGCCTTTTTTACGTTATTCTTCAGCTCCACGCCGAGGTTGCCGTAATCCCAGGTGTTCGCCAGTCCGCCGTAGATCTCGGAGCCCGGATATACAAAGCCCCTTGCCTTGGCGAGCGCTACGATTTTTTCCATTGTCTTTTCCATAATTTCCTCTTTTCCCGCCGCGTCAGCGGCATTTTATTTTGTGATCTATCTGAAAATAATGTAGGAAAGCGCCTGAGGGTCCGTAGACACGGCTTCTCTGCTCCCGGCCGCCTCCACGTCTCCGCTGACATAGAGGATATCCGCCCAGGGACGGACGGCCACGGCCTCGCGCAGGACGATGATGTGCCTCTCTCCCATCTCAAGGATGTCCTGGCGTCCGACGGTGGTTCCTTCCTCCGTCACGCTTTTGAGGGTAACGTCGAGATCATAGCCGGCATCGAAGGCCTCCTTCACCGTGCCGCAGAAAAGCGCCTGCCGGTAAAAAGAGGAATAGTCTCCGGCGTTCTGGAAGGTCATCACCATGGTGATGACGCCGTCCTTCACCTCCGCGGAGTCCACCGTGATCCGCCTGCTGCCGGCGTTTCCGTTGTATGTGTCCACCTGTGACTGCACATCGCTCATCAGCTCGTCCAGGCTGTAGTAGGAGGCTGAAAAATCCTCCACGATGGTATGGACGACCTCTCCGTTCTTTTTGAACTCCAGATTTGTCGCCTCCTGTGTACCTTTGTTCCCGCCGCATCCGGCAAGCAGCAGCGCTGCGGCCAGAAGCAGCAAAACCATTTTCCTCATATAAAAACCTCGCCTTGTATCACTTATCTTCCCGCCCTGTGCGTTCCCGCACACATCTTCCCCATTATATCCGACCTTTTTGCGTTTTTCAACCCAAACTTTGCAGTTCCTCCAGAATCTGAAGGCTGCGGAACGGTTCGTTCAAAAAGCGCTTCCGGTAAAATGCGGCCAGCTTCTTCAGCTCGGCCAGAACCTGGGGGCTGACGGTAAAGGTATAAAGCTTTTCCACGGGCGACGAGGTTATGTAGCTTACGGCGTATGCGGTGGAATCCAGCAGGCTGGCCTGCTCCGGGATCCCCGGGAATTCGCCGTTGACCACCACGGTCCGGATCTCGAAGATGCAGCGGACCAGGTCTTTCGGGATGCTGGCCGCGGTCAGCGCCCGCAGAGACTGATAAAGGAGCCTGAGAAGCTCCTTTTCATCATTGTTTTCTCTGGAGCAGTAATCGCAGATCTCCAGAAAATACATCCCGACGCACGCCCCCTCGTAATCCTGGCGCAGGGCTTCAAAATAGTTGGAAATGGAAGCCTCCGCCAGGGTGTAGGAATTTCTTCCCACATAAAGCGAAAACCGGCCGAAGGAAAAGGGGCAGGACGGCGCGAGAAGCCGGCTGCTCTGCTTTCTGGCCCCTCTGGCAAAGGCGGCCAGCTTCCCTCTTTCACGCGTCAGAAGGACCACTCGTTTGTCATATTCTCCGATCGGCTCCGCCTTCAGGACGAGGCCTGTCACTGTCAGTAAATCCTGCATAAGTACCCGTTTCCCTTTCGCGCCCGCATTTCGCCTTCGCGGCGTATTTCAGATAGTCCTCCACTTTTCCCGACTGCAGAAACCTGTCCCATTCTTTTTTGTCCTCCATGATCCGTACCATGCCTTTCCGCGTTCTCTTCTGTTTCCTGAAACGGCTGGTATTAGGTTCTGCGGTTTTGGAGTCTTCTATACAGTGTCTTTGGGATTGTATCCGAAATTTTTCAAAAGGAAATCGCTGTCCCGCCAGTCCTTTTTCACCTTTACCCAGAGCTGGAGGTTCACGCGCTGTCCCAGCATGTCCTCCATGTCGGCGCGGGCTTTGGAGCCGATGGTTTTGAGCATGGAGCCGCCTTTTCCGATGATGATGCCCTTATGGGAGTCCTTTTCGCAGATGATGGTGGCCTCGATATCCATGATCGGGCCGCGCTCCTTCATGCTTTCCACCGCTACGGCAATGCCGTGGGGGACCTCCTCTCCCAGACAGCGCAGCGCCTTTTCCCGGATCAGCTCCGCCACGATCTGGCGCTCCGGCTGGTCGGTGACGGTATCCTCATCATAAAAAGGATCTCCGTAAGGCAGGTATTTCAGGATGCAGCGGATCAGCTCGTCCGTATTGGCCCCGGTCCTGGCGGAAACAGGGACGATCTCCGCAAAATCCAGCTCTCTCCGGTAGGCGTCGATGGCCGGATAAACCTCGTCCTTCTTTACGGTATCCGTCTTGTTGATCACGAGGATGACCGGCGTATGGGACTGCGCCTTTTTCAGCTGTTCGATGATGTAGCGCTCTCCCGCACCGATAAAGGTCGCAGGCTCCACCAGCCACAGGATCACGTCCACGTCGCGGAGCGTCCCCTCCGCCGCGCGCAGCATGTAGCTCCCCAGCTTGTTCTTCGCCCGGTTGATGCCCGGCGTGTCCAGGAAGACGATCTGGCCTTCTTTGCCGGTATACACGGCCTGAATGCGGTTCCTCGTGGTCTGGGGCTTTCTTGAGGTGATGGAAACCTTCTGTCCCACCAGCCGGTTGATGAGGGTGGATTTGCCCACGTTGGGCCTGCCGATCAGCGTGGCGAAGCCGGCGCGGAAGCTCTCTCCCGCCCCGGCCGCCGCAGCGTCCGCCTCCGGCGTTTTCGCACCGCCGTTTCCATGTTCTGCAAAATATGCGTCAAGATCCATTGGGAATCTCCTTATCTGTTGTTTTTATCTGTCGGACTGTTATCCGTCTGTCCGCGCGGTGCGGCCGGGCCTGGTGTGTCCGGAGCGGGATTCTGGATATTCGACGGCCCGCCTGTCTCCGGCATGCCGGAGACAGGCCTGTTCATCCCCGGTCCGTTTGGGCCGAAGCCATTCGCTCCCGGTCCGCTCATCCCCGGCCCGTTCGGGCCGAAGCCGTTTGCTCCGAATCCGCCGCCGGGGCCTGCCTGCGGCCCGAACGGGCCGGGCTGCTGCGCTCTGCGGGCCATGCGCTTCGCGTTTCCCTTCTCCGCCGAGCGTTTGACCGCGCGGATCACAAGAAGGATCAGCACAATGACCACGGCAAGGACGAACAGGATAGGCAGGGAAATGATCAGGCCGATGAAGAATTCTTTGATTCCGTTTCCGACGCGGTACACGTTTTCCGAAAAGCCGGTGCTGATGCGTTCCCAGGTTCCCTTTTCAGCGGGAGGCGTAAAGTGCTCCACCTCCTCAATGGAAAGATACACGGTGCTGTAGCTTACCTGATTGTCCATGGTGCGCAGCTGGGATTCCATGCTTTCCAGCTGATAGCGCACTTCGGTGAGGCGGCTTTCCAGGGCGATAATCTCCTCCATGGTTTCCGCCTGCTCCAGCAGGGAGAGAAGCCGCTCCTGCTCCTCCTCATACATTTTCTTCCGGCTTTCCAGGTCCACATAGGAAAGGGTGATATCCTCCACCGTTTCCTGCCGGGAAACGATGTTGGAAATGTCCTCCACCTGCCGGATGAACTCCTCCAGCCGGTCCGCCGGGATGCGCAGCGTCAGAAAGGCGCTTCGGTGTCCCACGCTGTTTTCGTTATAGGATTCATAGGATTCCGTGTAGCCGCCCAGGGCGTCTACCTGTTCCTGAACGGACGAAACCAGTCCGGAATAATCGCCGGTTTCCACCGTCATGTTCACATTTTTGATCAGCTTCCGGTCGGAAACCGCGTTTTCCTCCATTTCCACGGGTTCCGAACCGGCTCCCAGATCCGCTTCCGCGATCTCTTCATAGACGCCTGCCTCCTGTGCGGCCGCGGGAGAAAAGGCGGTATCGTACGAAGCGGAGTCGGACGATGCCCCGGAGCTGCCGCAGGCCGGGACGGTCAGCGTGATCAGAAGGAAAACGGAAAGCAGGGCTGTCCGTATCCGCCGGCTCAAGTTTCTTTGCTTTCTTTCTTTTGTCATGAAATCTTTTGTCATGAAACCTTCTTTCATGAAATCCCTCCCTTTCTTCCGGTTTAATCCGATTCAATACAGGCTTTCCAGCTGCAGGAACAGATCCTTTTCTTCCTGAAGCTTTTCCTCGTTTCCCACGACGCAGAGGCAGTCGTCCTGCAGAAACGCACGGATATGGGCGGCCAGCGCGCGGATGTCCTCCTGCGCGGCGGAAAGCACCTCGTCCCTCTCCTTCTGCAGGTCGGCAAGGGTCTGGTTCGTCAGATAAGCGCTCATGGAGCGCAGACCCTTTGCCGCAGGATTTAAGGGGGTGTCCATCTCGCTGACCGCGCCGATGACGTACTGGGTCATGGTGCGGTCGTCCCCGTCAAAGCGTTCCACGAAGTCCGCCGCCTTTTCAAAGACCTCCACGGTTCCCTTCAGGTTGGGGTCGCGGTAGGAAACAAAGTAGCTGTCTCCGCTCTTTCCGAAGGAACACATGCAGCCATAGGCTCCGCCCTTGACGCGGACCTCCTGCCAGAGATATTCATAGCTCATGAGCACCTTGAGCACCCGAAGCGCTCCGGTATAGGGAAGGCCCCTGCGGATGAAATTCCCGGCGCGGCAGACGTACTGCACCTGAGAGGCGGACAGGAAGCCTTCGTTTTTCCTTTCAGGGATGACGGCGAAGGGGTCTCCCTCCACGGCGTCCGCGAACAGCTCCTTCTTCACCCCGGCGGCAAGCGCGAGGAATTCTTCATAATGCTCCCTGGTTCCGATATAGTCCACGAGCAGATTCTCCGGGCGGAAAATACAGCGGACCAGCCGGCCAAGCTTGTCCTTCAGCCCTTCTTTTCTGCTGTCGAAATTCTTTTCCAGATCGTCCACCAGACGGTAGAAGGGCATGCCGTTCAGGCGTTCCTGAATGGCTGCGGCTCTGGAAAAATAGGACATGGCCCGGCCCGCCGCCACGCTGTGTCCGGCGGAGATCAGCGTGGACTGCAGGTGGGATTTCAGCTCCGCCAGGATCTCATAGAGCCGCTTTTCATCGTCAAAGCGGGAGCTCAGCATGATCTCCCGTACCAGCTGTACCGCACGGGGAAGGCTGTCCTCCAGGGTCTTGGCCTTCATCTCGAAGGTCACCCTGCACTCCTCCAGGTTTTTCGCGTTGGTGAACAGGTTGGTCACCGCCGTGATGCCACCCGTTTCCATGTTGATCTCATGGAACAGCTCGTCGTAGGAATGCTCCTTGGTGTCCACATAGCCCAGCACCGCCTTCAGGATCCCCACATAGGAAAACAGCTCGTCCGGCACCGATTTCAGGTCGAACAGGAAGCGGAAATAGCTGATGTGGTTGGTGAACAGCTCATGATACATCACGGTGCTGCCGTCTAAATCTCCGATCTCGTTGACCAGAGGCTCCGCCTCCTTCCGGATGTCCTCCCGTTTCAGAAGGGGGATGCAGGCAAGCGCCTCCGGCGTGTCCGGGGTTTCCTGATACTCCCGCAGCGCTTCGGTCTCCCGGATGATGGAGGCGATCTCCTCTTCGCTCAGGGACGCCTTATGGGCGGCCAGCTTCTGACGAAGCAGCTCGTCGTGCTCTCTGGAAAGCCCCTTTTTCGGCGCGAGGGTCAGAATGCTCTTGTGGGCGTTTTCGATCATAAAGCTTTGGATCAGCCGTTCAAAATAGTCAGTATCTGCCTTCTCGCGCAGGCTTCTGTAGGTATCCCCCGCTTCGATATGGATGAAGGGCTTCGCATCGTCATACAGCCAGCTGTCCATCACCTGCAGGCCGTACATCAGTCCGGCGGGCCAGGAGCCGAAATCCGCCTCCCGGTACCGGAACTCATAATAATTCAGTCCGGCCTTCAGCGCCTTTTTATCAATGCCCTCCCGCGCGATGCGGGAAAGCTCCGTTTCGATCGTCCTGACAAATTCTTCCCGATCGGAAAGGTTCGCGTTCTTCGCGATGATGCTGAAATAGGGCTGCCGCAGGCCGTTTTCATAATAGCTGTAAACGTCCTTGCCGATCCTTTTGTCCAGAAGGGCCTGCTTTAAGGGCGCGCCGGGCGCGCTGCACAGGACATAGTCCAGCACCTGGAAGGCGATATAGCGCTCCCGGTCCAGATTGTCCCCCACCACGATATTGTAGGACAGATAGGAGTTGTCCGTCTCCGGCTCGCTGTCCGTGATTGGGTACCAGTCGGCAGCCTCTTTTTTTTCAGCGAAAGGCGGTTGGATACGGATCTCCGAGTCCACTTCGATCCGGTCAAAATGGGACAGATACTCCCGGTCCAGATAGTCCAGCTTTTCCGCCATGTCCATATTTCCGTACAGGTAGATGTAGCTGTTGGAGGGATGATAAAATTTCCGGTGAAACTCAAGAAATTCTTCATAAGTCAGCTCCGGGATCACATCCGGGTCGCCGCCCGATTCCATGGCGTATGGCGTATCCGGATACAGGGTCTCGGAAATTTTTCGTTCCAGCACGTCGTCCGGGGAGGAAAACGCGCCCTTCATCTCATTGTAAACCACGCCGTTTATGGTAAGCTCCGCCTCCGGGCTTTCCAGCTCGTAGTGCCAGCCCTCCTGCTCGAAGATCTTCTTTTCCTGATAAATATTCGGATAAAAAACCGCATCCAGATAGACGTGCATCAGGTTCTGGAAATCCGTATCGTTGCAGCTCGCGACCGGATACACGGTCTTATCCGGATAGGTCATGGCGTTTAAAAAGGTGTTCAGGCTGCCCTTCGCCAGCTCGATGAAGGGATCCTTTACCGGGAAATCCCGGCTTCCCTCCAGCACGGAATGCTCGATGATATGCGCCACGCCCGTGCTGTTCTTCGGCGGGGTGCGGAATCCGATGTAAAACACCTTGTTTTCATCCTCATTGGACAAAAGGGCGATCCGCGCCCCGCTCTTTTTATGCTCCAGCAGATAACTCAGGGAATTCAGATCCCCGATCTGCCGTTTCTCGAGAATCCGATAGCTCGTCAGTTCTTCCAGCTTCATGTTCTGCCTCCATCCGGTCTGTTTAAGGTTCTGCATTCTGCATAGAATAAAGTATATCATCTTTCGGGGGAATTATAAAGCTTCTTCCTGCTCTTCCGTCAGCATTTCCGTATCATCCTTCCTGTTAATATTCCGAACTGAGCAGGAAATCGGCTATGTGCATGGTCTTAATTCCTTCGTAGTTCCCTCCGGCAAATTCATCCGTTGTAAGGACATATTTGGGATAATTATCGTGTATTTCAAGAAGCCGCTCATATTCCCGCTTTTCCGTCTTTTCCGAATAGATTGCCTGCGTGACCTGAACATAGATTTTTTCATTTTGCCTGACTGCGACAAAATCAATCTCACCGTCGCCGGTCTTTCCTACATTGACGGTATATCCCCGACGGCAAAGCTCCAGATATACAATATTTTCAAGGCTGGAAGCCACGCTGTGCGCGTTGTAACCGAGAACGCTGTACCGCAGTGCGGTATCGGCCAGATAGAATTTTTCCTGCGTTTTCAGAATTTCCTTCCCCTGCA
>DXDD01000115.1 GCA_019115665.1 Candidatus Eisenbergiella pullistercoris
TGTTCAGCCTTCGGCAGAACAGTAACGGCATCCGGCCATTCCAATCGCTTCGCGATGGGCCGGATGCTTCCTGCCTGTACGTTTTCGTACGGTCTGCGCAGTAAATGCGCAGACCTGTCTGAACAGTAACCGGTCAAATTCAATAACCCATTGCGTAATTTGAAAAAGCGTATACGGAATTGACGGCGCAGCTATTCTTCCGCCGATGACTTCCCGGCGTCCTGCTCAATCGCTTCATCTATGGCACGGACAACAAAGTCGTTCATGCTTTCACCCTGGCTCTCCGCATGGGCCTTTATGACGGCCTTCTGTCCTTTCGGAACGCGGATGCGTACATCTTCGACGGCTTCTTTGAGGTATTTTGCGCTTGCTCTCCGTCTTGCTTCGGTCTGCCCTGAATATGTGCTTCTCTTTTCTTCCGGCATAGTGAATCTCCTTTCCACTTTCGGTAAATAGGGGGATCGCAATATAAAGAGGATGGGAGCAGGCCTTCCGGCCCGCTCCCGCCCGGAAAGGACAGGATGCGTATGGCAGGAAAGAGTAGGAAGGATCACCGGGGAAGGGGTCTGCCGCCGAACGTGAACCAGAAAGCAGATCAGCGCTACATCTGGCGGAAGGTGATTGATGACAGGCGGTATGTTCTTACTGTACGGATGTTTTGAGGACTTAAGGCAGGATGGATTCATTCAAAGCAATCCTGCACTGTACTATGGGAAGGTGGGAGAGAAGATGAAATTCATTGTATCCACGCCTAAAACCCAGAGCGGCAAGAGGGAAATCCCTTTGATGATGGATGTTCGCCGTCAACTGGCAAAGCAGCGGGAATATGACCGACTGACAGGAACGACGGGGAATGCCAGGATAGAGGGATATACGGACTTCGTATTCCACACATTTAAAGGAATGCCTTTTACAACGGCGGGGATTAACTCCCTGATAGGCAGGATCATTGACAGTTATAACGACCAGGAAAGGGCCCGTGCCGAGGAAGAGGGACAGAAACCGGAGCTGCTGCCAAAGTTTTCGGCGCATATCCTCCGTCATACATTCTGCACCCGTTTCTGTGAAAATGAGAGCAATATCAAGGTGATTCAGGAGATCATGGGGCACCATGATATAAAAACCACGATGGACATTTACAGTCATGGCGGCTCTCAGTCAGCGCCGATCTGGTGCAAAATCTGGTACAATTTTTGGTACAAATAATGGAGCAGGATAAACAAATATAAATTTCAGATTTTGGCGGAGCTGTTGAAAATACGCACTATGGACGGCCGCAAACTCTCATAAATACCAGTTTACACATCCCGTATAAATCCACTATAATAAGCTCATAGTAAGAAAAGGTTGCCGCCTGAAGGGCGGCAGGAAAAGAGGCAGGCATGAAATATCAGGATATGCCCTATGAACGGGTGGATTTTGACCGCGTGGAAGCGGAATTTGAGACGCTGAAGAAGGATTTTGCCGCGGCGGGAAGCGGAGAAGAGCAGTTTGCGGTGCATGAAAGGTATTATGCGCTGCGGGACCGGGTGGATACCATGATGACGCTGGCGCAGACCAGGCACGACGGGAACACCGCGGATGAATTTTACAGCGCCGAGCAGGATTATTACGATGAGATGAGCCCGCGCTACAGCAATATGGTGATCGAATATCAGAAGCTTCTGTACGATTCTCCGTACCGCAGGGGGCTGGAGGAAAAGATCGGGCCGGTGGCCTTTAAAAATATGGAGCTTTCCCGCAAATCCATGCAGGAGAAGCTGATCCCGCTGGTACAAGAGGAAAACGCGCTGGCGACCGCCTACGAGAAGCTTCTGGCCGCGGCGAAGATCGACTGGGACGGCGAGACGCTGAACCTGTCCCTGCTGCGCCCTTACCTGAGAAATCCCGACCGGGAGATCAGAAGGAAGGCGTGGAAGAAATTTTCCGCCTTTTTCCAGGAGAATGAGAAGGAGCTGGACGACCTCTATGATAAGCTGGTGAAGAACCGCACGAAGCAGGCGAAGGAGCTTGGCTATGAAAATTATGTGGAGCTGGGCTATTACCGCATGAACCGCAACTGCTATGACAAGGCGCAGGTGGAGGCCTTCCGCAGTCAGGTGAAGAAGGATTTCGTGCCCTTTGTGGAAAAGCTGCATGAAAAGCGCAGGGAACGTCTGGGACTTGAGAAGCTTTCCTATATCGACGAGGGCGTTTACTTTAAGGAGGGAAATCCAAATCCCACGGGAACGCCGGAGGAGATCCTGGCGGCCGGACAGCGGATGTATGAGGAGCTGTCTTTGGAGACGAAGGAATTTTTTGATTTCATGATGGAAAACGGCCTGTTCGACGTGCTTGGCAGGAAGAATAAGAGAGTGGGCGGCTATATGACTTATCTGCCTCTGTATCACGCGCCCTTCATCTTCGCCAATTTCAACGGAACCAGCGGGGACGTGGACGTGATCACGCACGAATGCGGCCATGCCTTCCAGGGCTATCTTTCCGGAAAGGATCCTATCAGGGAGCATGCGGACATCACCATGGAGACGGCGGAATGCCATTCCATGTCCATGGAATTTTTCACGGAAAAATGGATGGAATGGTTCTTCGGGGACGGGGCGGACGCCTACCGGGAAATGCATTTTGAGGACGCCTGCATGTTCATTCCCTACGGCTGCATGGTGGATGAGTTCCAGCATATCGTCTATGAAAATCCGGAGCTGACGCCCGCGGAAAGAAAGGCGGCGTGGAGCAGGCTGGAGAAGGAGTATAAGCCTCATCTGGATTATGAGGAAGATCCCTTCTTTGGAGCGGGAGGCTACTGGCAGCAGCAGCACCATATTTACAGCTTCCCGTTCTATTATATCGATTATGTGATCGCCCAGACGGTGGCCTTCGAGTATAAGCTGTGGATGGATGAGGACTATGAGGCGGCATGGAAGAGCTATCTGAAGCTCTGCAGACTCTCCGCCTCCGATTTCTTCACCAACATGATCCCGGAAGCGGGGCTGAAGCTTCCCTTTGAAGAAGGCTGCATGAAGGAGATGGCGGAAAAGCTGGAAAAGAAGCTGGAAGAAAAGGCATAAAAAGGCATAAACGAAAAGGCAAAAACGAAAAGACGTAAACGAAAAGGACCGGCGTTCATGAATTATATCGTACTGGACCTGGAATGGAATCAGGGCAATGAAGAAAAGGAAAAGCAGAGAAAGGACATTCCTTTCGAGATCATAGAGATCGGCGCGATTAAGCTGGACAGCCGGATGGAGCCCGCCGGCAGCTTTCATGAGATGGTAAAGCCCCAGGTCTACCGGGAAATGCACCGGATGACCAGGCAACTTCTTCATATGGATATGAAACAGCTGCAGGGAGGGGAGCTTTTTCCGGATGTGATGAAGCGCTTCCTTTCCTGGTGCGGGGAAGCCGCGGAGGGCAGCCTGCCGGAAAACGGGACCTGTCCGGAAGAGACGGCCGTTGCGGAGAAGGGATCGCCGCAGAACAGGGCGGCGCAGAACAGAGCGCCGCAGGATCCGCCTGCGCAGTACCGGTTCGCCACCTGGGGGCCGCAGGATCTGACGGAGCTGCAGCGGAACATGCGTTTTTACGGCATGGAGCTTGCGGGGAGCGGGCCGGTAAAATTTTATGACATCCAGAAGCTGTTCAGCATCGCCTTTGAGGATAAAAAGAGCCGCAGGAATCTGGAATATGCCGTGGATTTCCTGAAGCTTCCCAAGGACGGGGCCTTCCACCGGGCGCTGAGCGACGCCTATTACGCCGCCATGGTGCTCCGGCAGATCCGGGACCCGCAGGTGCTGCAGAAGGTTTCCTTCGATACCTTCCGCCTGCCGCAGAACCGGAAGGAGGAGGTCCGCATCGTATTCGATGATTACGCCAAATTCATTTCCAGGAGGTTCGACGATAAGGAGCAGCTGCTTTCGGACCGGGAAGTGACCAGCACGAAATGCTACCTCTGCCACCGGAATCTGAAGCGTAAGATCAAGTGGTTCACCCCAAACGGAAAGCACTATTACAGCCTTTCCCTCTGCGACCGGCACGGCTATATGAAGGGAAAGATCCGGATCCGCAGGGCGGAGGACGAGGGCGTTTACGCCGTTAAGACCACGAAGTTTATCACAAAAGAGGATGCGGAGGATCTGTTCCGGCGGCGGGACGCGGCGAAGGGGCAGGGAAAAAGGAGGAAGGTCAGAAACCTTCCGGGTCCTTTCTGATGTATCTGTCATAATCGATGCGCTCTTTTTCATGTCTTCTGCGCCGCCGCCTGCGGTCCTTCCTCTGGCTGGAAAAGCTGTAGTTGCGGATGAGCGTGATCAGCCAGACCAGGAAATTCAGGAAAAAGTATGCGGCAATGACGCAGGTGAGCACAAGGCGCACGTTGATGTAGATCCTTCCCGACGCCTGATCCGTATCTTTTGCACCGGAAGCGCCGTCTGCCGCAGAATCTGCGGTCCGGACCGCGGCGCTTCCCACATATACGCCGCCGAAGGTAAAGGTGATCTCCGCCAGTGCGTCCGCCTTCGCCGGATCGTGATAGGAAAGGACGGACTGGGTATCCTCATATTCCGCCGTGGCCGGAAGCACGATGGAATCGGAAGGATCGATGGACAGGATCGGCGAAGAGCTCCCGAACACATCCGCGTCCGACTCAAAGAAAAGCTCGTTCCCTACCGTATACTGGCTGTCGGCATCGGCCACATTTATCATATGGAAGCTGCTGAAGCCATAGTTGAACAGCTCGACGGTATCGGTAAACTGCGCGGGAGCCTCCTCCTTCATGACCACGCAGATCAGCTTCATGCCGTCCCGCTGGGCGCAGGAAACCAGAGTCTGGCGCGCTTCGGAGGTATATCCGGTCTTGCTTCCCACCAGGTCCGCGTAGGCGTAGGGCTTTCCGGGAAGAAGCTGGTTCTTGGAAGAAATAAAAAGCTCCTGGCTGACCGTGGCGGAACGGGGAATGGTGTAGGTCGCCGTTCCGGACATCTTGCAGAGCAGATCGTTGGAGAAAAAGGCTCTGGCGATCTGCGCCATATCATAGGCGGAGGTGTAGTGGTCCTCATCGAAAATCCCATTGGCGTTGGCAAAATGGGAATCCACACAGCCGAGCTCCTCCGCTCTTTCGTTCATCAGCTTCGCAAATTCCTCCACGCTTCCGCTGACATGCTCCGCCAGGGCGGTGGCCACCTCGTTCGCAGATCCCACGAGAAGTCCGTAGAGAGACTGCTCCACGGTGATCTGCTCTCCCGCTTTGATTCCGATGTTGGAGTCGGTCTGCCAGTCGATGCTGTTCACCGCTTCGTAGGAATAGGTTACCGTTTCCTCCAGGGCGCACTGCTCCATGACGATCAGCGCGGTCAGGATCTTGGTGATGCTGGCGGGATACAGCTTTTCATGGATATTTTTTTCATACAGGATGGCTCCGGTCTCCGCTTCCATAAGAATGGCGGCTTCAGATCCCAGCGCCGGGCCTGCGGGCCAGTTCTCCCATTCGTTGGACGCTACGGGAAGCTCCTTTCGCGCTTCCGCCTGGGCGGCATAATCCCCCGCCGCGTCTGCGGCCGGCGCGGCCTCCGCGGAAACCGGAGGAAGGGAAAAGAGCAGGACGGCTGCGCAGAGGACAGAAAGCGCCGTCCTCCATTTCCGCATTGCCGTCTCCGGACGGGTTTGTTCTTTTTTTCTAAAAAAATGAATTCTCAATGTTTTCTTCCTTTTCAGACAGTATGGGGCAGTCCGTATCTATCATACACTATCCGGGGAAGGTTTTTAAGAGGATTCCGGAAAAATTCAGAAAATCTTAGCAAATGCGCCGCGCAGACGCCCGCATTTTACCCTTTCCATAGGAAGCGAAATCGGGTAAAATGGGAAGAAAAACGGCGGCGGGCCTGTGCCTGCCGAAGCCGGCAGGAAAGGTGAATAAAAAAGATGAGACTGAAAAACGTACCGGGTTCCAGAGAAGCCATCGCGCAGAGCCGCTTCGTGATCCACGATCCCCAGGAGCAGAAAGGAAAATGGGCGGAGGCATTCGGACGGAAAGCGCCGCTTCACATTGAGATCGGCACGGGAAAGGGCCGCTTTCTGATGGAGCTTGCGGCCCTTCATCCGGAGATCGATTATATCGGGATCGAAAAATATTCCAGCGTGCTGCTTCGGGCCATCCAGAAAATGGAGGAGAGGGAGCTTCCCAACGTGCGCTTTATCCGCATGGACGCGGAGGAGATCACGGAGGTGTTCGGTCCCGGCGAAGCGGACCGCATTTACCTGAATTTTTCCGATCCCTGGCCCAAGGACCGGCACGCCAAGAGAAGGCTTCCCTCCAGACAGTTCCTGAACCGGTACGCGCAGATCCTGAAGCCGGAAGGGACGATCGAGTTCAAGACGGACAACCGGGCCCTGTTTGATTTTGCGCTGGAGGAGCTGGAGCCGGCGGGCTGGCAGGCGGAGGAAGTGACCTTCGACCTGCACGCGGACGAACGGCTGATGCAGGGGAACGTGATGACGGAATACGAGGAACGCTTTTCGGCGGCGGGCAATCCCATCTGCAAGTACATCATCAGGAAGGCTGTTTTTTAACTTGCAAAGCCCCGGGCGGTGTATTATGCTTGAAATACGGAAAAAATAATGCCATGACGGCGAAAGGAGTATTTTTTTATGGAATATAAATTCACATCTGCGAACTTTGAAGAAGAGGTTTTAAAGTCCGATCAGCCCGTGCTGGTGGACTTCTATGCGGACTGGTGCGGCCCCTGCAAGATGATGGCCCCCGTGGTGGCCCAGCTTGCGGATGAGCTGGAAGGAAAGGCGAAGGTGGGCAAGCTGAACATCGACGACTGTATGGATATCGCGGGAAAATACCGCGTGATGAATATCCCCACCTTCCTTGTGATCAAAGACGGACAGGAAGCGGCGAGGGTCGTGGGAGCGGTTTCCAAAAACGAGCTGCAGAAAAAGATCGAAGCGGCGATGAACTGAGGAAAGGGACTTATGATACGCGCATTTGATACTCACAAAATCAGAAGGACGCGGGAGCTTTCCGGAAGCCTGTGGGAATTTTCCACCCTTCCGCAGGAGGGAGAGCCGGTCCGCCTGAAAATGCCGGTGCCGGGCTGCTGGCAGAACGAGCCGGAGACGCTGACTTACCGCGGCAGGGCAAGGTATGAAAAAAAGTTTGCCGCAGCCGGAAACGTACGGCTGGAATTCAAGGGCGTCAGCCACACGGCGCAGATCCGGGTGGACGGAGAAACGGTGAAGGAGCATTACAACGCCTATACGCCATTTTCCGCAGTGCTGAAAAAGCTTCCGGCCGGGGAGCATACGCTGGAGGTGCTGGTGGACAATTCCTTCGGGCCGGATTCCGCCCTCCATGTGCCCAACGACTACCAGACCTACGGCGGCATCACCCGCCCTGTGGCGCTGGAGGAGCTGGCGGGACAGTATGTGTCCGGCATGCACTTTACCTCTGCGCTCCGGGACGGAAAATGGCATGCCGCAGCGGAGGTTTCCGTGGAAAATCTGGAGGAAATCCCCTTTGAAGGAAGCCTGGAGCTGCGCCTGGACGATCAGACCCTCGCCTGCCTTCCAGTGCATCTGGAGGCGGGAGAAAAGGCCGTTCTTGCGACGCCGCAGATCCCGCGGCCGGACGCCGAAGCCTGGAGCCCGGAGAATCCCCAGCTCTATCTGCTTTCCGCGATTCTGTACGGAAAAGACGGCGGGGCGGTGGACGACCTCATCGACCGGGTGGGCTTCCGGGAGGTCAGAACGGAAGGGAAGGATATCCTGCTGAACGGACGGAAGCTTTCGATCAGAGGCTTCTGCCGCCATGAGGACCACCCCCAGTTCGGCTGCAGCCTTCCCTGGTCCGCCATGTGCCGGGACCTGTCCCTGATGCGGGATCTGGGAGCCAATTCGGTGCGCACCTCTCATTATCCCAACGACGAGCTGTTCCTGGATCTGTGCGACGAGACCGGCATGCTGGTATGGGAGGAAAATCATGCCAGAGGCCTTTCCGAGGAGGACATGCGCAATCCCAACTTTGAACGCCAGTGCGAGGACTGCATCCGGGAGATGATCGGGGCGCATTACAACCATCCTTCCATTTATATCTGGGGTATTCTGAACGAGTGCGCCAGCCATACGCAGTACGGAAGGGAATGCTATCGGAAGCAGCTGGAGCTGATCCGCAGCCTGGATCAGACCCGTCCCCGTTCCTTTGCCAGCTGCCAGTTCAAGACGGATATCTGCTTCGACCTGGTGGATGTGGTATCCTATAACATCTATCCGCTGTGGTATCACGACACCCCCGCGGACGTTTATCTGAAGGATCTGTACGACTGGGTGCAGAAGGATACCGGAGGCAGCGGAAAGCCCTTCCTCATCACCGAGGTGGGGGCGGGCGGCATCTACGGCTATCGGACGCCGGAAAAGGTGAAATGGTCCGAGGAATATCAGGCTGAGACACTGGAAAAGCAGCTTTCCGCCATCCTTTCCCAGGAGGGCTGCAGCGGCGTCTACATCTGGCAGTTCTGCGACTGCCGGGTATGCGACAGCTGGTTTTCCGTCAGGCCCAGGACCATGAACAACAAGGGCATCGTGGACGAATACCGGCGGCCCAAGCTGGCCTATGCGACGGTGAAGAAGGTATTTTCCGGCGCAGGGAAGGAAGAATAAGGAATAACAGGGAATAAGGACGGAGGACTGGCCGGCGGACTGCCGCCGGCCGGGTTCCGGCTGATATGGTTTGAAAAAAGACAACCGCTTACCCTTTATCAGGGTTCCGGCTGTCTTTTTTTAGTGTTCAGGATTCCTGTTCAGGATTCAGGAGGTCTTTTGGGGGGCGGCTTTCTTTCGTAAAATATCTGCTTTTATGAAAACACACAGAAAAAGCGGTCTGTTTCAGGCTTTCGCTGAAAGAGCCGCGCAGATGACGGGCGTTTTGACGGCTGATTTTTTAAATCAGCTGCCCGCAGACAAGATTCATCATATTCTTTTTCTGTCTCATGGAAGAGTGGACGTAAATGTTCATGGTGACCTGTACGCTGCTGTGCCCCAGGACCTCGCTGAGGCTTTTGATATCGCATCCAAGCTCCACGCAGCGGCTGGCAAAGGCGTGGCGGAGCATGTGGAAACGGAACGGAGGGATCCGGCATTTTTTCAGAATGGAAGAAAAACGGTACTGGAGGGTACGGACCTCCGCCCAGGCGCTTTTTCTCCCGGAGATCAGATAGTCTCCGGCAGGCTTCCTGCAGAGCCTCAGAAGATCGATCAGCCCGTCGGAAAGCGGGATGACGCGGGCGGAAGAAAGGGTTTTCGGCAGCTGTATGCATACCTGTGTTTTGGGGCCTCCTGTGGGCGGGGCGTCTCTTCTGACTCTCTGCAGATTCCTCCGGACGGTAAGGCAGCCTCTGTCCAGGTCAAAATCCTCCCATCGGAGCGCGCACAGCTCCCCGATCCGGATCCCCGTGTGCATGGCGACCAGAATTCCCACGCACGTATCCTCCGAAAGATGCGCAAGCAGATATTGCTTCAGATTTTCAAGATCCTGCTCCGGCGGGGGCTGGACGGTTTTCCGGTCGGCCCGGAATTCGGGCAGAGGGGGTCTGGCCGAGCCGGCGTAAACCAGGATCTGCCCGGCAAGGGAACAGATGTATTTTTTATATCGGCCGGAGAGCTTCTTCCTTTTGGAACAAAAATCCAGCGTTTCCGCAAAGGTTTCCATTGCTTCCCTGTCAATATCAGCCGTGCGGCAGTCTCCAAGAAGCGGGACGATATAGTTTCGGACGACGATCTGGTACATCCGGAAGGTTGTTGGCTTCCATTTTTCCTTCTTTTCCTTCAGCCAGCCTTCCGCCGCATCCCTCATGAAAACCGTCGCTTTCGTTTTTCTCTCCGCCGGTGCGGCCGACCGGGCGGCGGCCATTTTCTGCCTGACCTCCTTCAGCGTCCTTGCATACACATAAATAAATTTCGGCTTTCTGCGGCAGTTTTTTCCCACAAGGATCCTTCCCTCGTATCGCCCGTCTTTTCTTTTGTAAATATTGCTTCCTGTTCTGGCCATCGTGCTGTCCTCCTGTTTTGCCGCCCCGGATTTTGTGACTGTTTTTTTGACGGCTTATTTCCCTATTTTGACATTTTCCATGGAAAAATGTCCGCTCAAATTGCCGCATTTTATAAAACCGCCGGGGGTTTTCCTCTCTTCCTTTGCGAATTTTCGAGAAAAGCGATTATTCGGCGGCACATGGATTGTCAAAAATGTTCGTTGACCATTTATAGAGCAGAAAATAACGGGTTGCCATCGGGAATAAAAGAGTTTATAATGTGTCTTGACTTGATAAAAAAGGAAGATTTTTTCATAAAAGCAGATATTTTACGAAATAATAAACCGGATACAGTTCCCCTTTTTTGCCTTATGCACGGCGGCCGGCAGGCTTTTTCCTTCGAGGAGGTGCGTCCATGGATTTCGGAGAACGGCTGAGACAGCTGCTTCAGGAAAATAATATTTCACAGCGCCAGCTTTCCAGGGAGATTAAGATCGCTCCCACCACCCTGAGCGGGTATGTCAACGGATATCGGGAGCCGAATTTTCTTACGCTGGCGATGCTTGCGGACTATTTTCAGGTGTCCGTGGACTACCTGATCGGATACAGCGACTCCCCGTGCCGCGCGCAGGCTTCGGGAGACAGGGATGCCGACCGGCTGCTTTATTATTATGAAAAGCTGGCGCCGAACACCCGGAAGCTTCTGCTGGATGAGGCCCGGCTGCTGCAGAAATACCCCAGGTAGGCCCTGCGGCGACAGGAGAAAGTGCCGAGAGAATGAACACTATTAACATACAGAGAAACAAAGTGCATACCGATATCCATGGATCTCCGGCGGCCCAGAGCTTTACGGACATCCACAGCCACCTCCTTCCCGAAGTGGACGACGGGGCGCAGTCCCTGGAGCAGAGCGTCCGCATGGCCCGCACCGCCGCCATGGAGGGGATCGGACGGATCATCCTCACCCCGCACCAGCGCACGGATCGGCCCAGCGTCAGCCCGGAAGGAACCGCGCGGCGCATGCGCCGGCTTCAGGAGGAGATCGACCGCAGGAAGATCCCGATCCGCCTGTACGCGGGCGCTGAGATCTTCTACCGCCACGGCGTGGAGGAGCTGCTTTCGGAAGGAAGGCTCCTGACCCTGGCCGGCTCCCGCTACTGCCTGACGGAGTTTTTCCCGGAAGAAAATTACGCCTACATCCGGGACGGGCTGAACCGCCTGTCCGCCTTCGGGTATTTTCCCATCCTGGCCCACGCGGAGCG
>DXDD01000116.1 GCA_019115665.1 Candidatus Eisenbergiella pullistercoris
GATTTTGTGCTGGCCTGCAGCGCGGTGGCTTCCTTTTCCACGCTGGTGACGCAGATGTCAACGAGCGTAGGCCAGCTCATGCAGGCGGTGCCGCCCCTGGACCGGATGCGTTCCTTCCTGGACGCCGCGGATGAGCCGGAGCCGGATCCCGCCGCCGTGCCTCCCGAAGAAGAGGAGCCGGTGGGCATCCGCTTTGAGGACGTGTGCTTTTCCTATGGAGGAAGAAACCGGGTGCTGGACCATTTTTCCCTGTCCATCGAGCCCGGGGAGAAGATCGCCCTGGTGGGACTGAACGGTGCGGGAAAAACCACCATCATCAAGCTGCTGTGCGGTTTTTACAGGCCGGAATCCGGAAGGATTCTGTTAAACGGCAAGGATATCCGGAATTTTAAGAAGGAGGATCTGTATCGGCTGATCGCTCCGGTTTTTCAGGAGGCGACGATTCTGCCCTTTACCGTGGCCCAGAATGTGGCCATGTCGGATGAAAACGTGGACAGAGACCGGGTGGAGGAGAGCCTGAAGCGGGTGGGCCTGTGGGAAGCCGTCGGCCGCCTGCCCCTTGGCATGGACAATGGAATGACCAGCCTGGAAGAAGGCGGAAGCTCCTTCTCCGGCGGACAGAAGCAGAAGCTTCTCATGGTGCGGGCGCTGTATAAGGGCGCGCAGCTTCTTTTCTTCGATGAACCCACGGCGGCGCTGGATCCGATTGCGGAGAGCGAGACCTATGAAATGTTTCATTCCCTTTCCGGGAATAAGACTGCGGTTTACATTTCCCACAGGCTGGCAAGCACCCTGTTCTGCAGCCGTGTGGTGTTTCTGGAAAACGGCCGGGTGAAGGCCTGCGGGTCCCATGAGGAGCTGATGAAGACCTGCGGACAGTACCGGGAAATGTACGACCTGCAGAGCCAGTATTATAAGAAGACGGACGGGCTGGACGCCGGCGCTTTTGCGTGATCAGCCCGGCATGGAGGATAGATTGAAAAATGCGCCGAAGCGTTGCTGAGGCATGGAGGAAAGAATGAAAAAGAAAAATATACTGAGAACCTGTCTGCGGGAAATCTGGAGCTGCGAGCCGCAGTCTCTGCAGATGGCCTTTTTCCTGGGGGTGACGGAGACGCTGATCCCGCTGCTCTCTTCCCTGCTGTCCTCCCTGTTCGTGGACGGGCTGGAGCAGGGGCTTGCCTTCGGTATGCTGGCGGGCATGGCAGCGGCCGGAGTGGCCGTCCTGTTTGCCATGAACGCCGTCCGGGGAAAAATGGAGCGGAGCGGCCTGCCCCATTCCGAGTACTGCAACGACCTGGTGGAATGGAAATTTTATGAAAAGAGCATGGGAATGAACTACGCGCAGGCGGACAGCCCGGAAACGGCGGCGCTGCGCGCCAGAATCGACAACGATTACGACTGGGGCTGCGGGGCTTATTTCATGGTTCCCCAGTTCCAGCGCTGCGTGAACGGCGTGGTGGGGGCGGTATGCGCGGCGCTGCTTCTGATCCCCGTATTTCTTCAGGGCGGGATGTGGCGGCACTGGAGCAGCTTTCTTTTCCTGCTCCTGGTGCTGGCTGCGACCTTCTGTTCCATCCGCTCGGAAAAGAGAACCTATGACGCGGAAGAAGCGCTCCGGCAGGAATATGACACAAAGACCAGCAGGAGCAATTATCTGATGCGCGGCGGCATCACCTACCGGGAGGGAAAGGACATCCGGATCTACCGGGCCCAGCCCATGATCAAGCACGCGCTCCGGGAGGAGGAGCGGGACAGGATGGTGGACGGAGAGAGCCGCCTGGAGAGAAAAGCCGGGCTTCTGGACGGAAGCCTTTCCGGCCTTCTGATGGGAGGGGCCTATCTGTTCATTGTGCTGCGGGCCCTTTCCGGCGCCCTTTCGGCGGGCTCCATCGTCCTTTTCGCCGCCGCTGTTTACCGGTTTTCGGAAAGCCTGAAAACCCTTTCCAAGAGCGCGAATGAGATCCGCATGAACGCCAGACGGATGGAGAGCACCTTTGAATATCTGGCCCTGCCGGATCAGATGGAGAGCGGCGGCGTGTCCATGCGTCCGGAGGATGGCTGCGGAGCGGTGGAATTTCAGGACGTGTCCTACACCTATCCGGGCGCAGCGGCCCCGGCGCTTTCCCACGTTTCCTTCCGCCTGGAGCCGGGAAAGAAGATCGCCGTGGTGGGCATGAACGGCAGCGGAAAAACCACCATGGTAAAGCTGCTCTGCCGCCTGTACGATCCGGACGGCGGGCAGGTGCTGCTGAACGGCCGCAATGTGCGGGAATACGATTATGAGGAATATCTGCGCCGGTTTTCCGTGGTGTTTCAGGATTTCCAGCTCCTCGCGCTGCCGCTGGGAGAAAACGTGGCGTGCGGAAAGGACTATGACGCCGCCCGGGTGCAGGACTGCCTGGAAAAGGCGGGCTTTGGAAAGCGCCTGCAGCGGATGAAGGACGGCCTGTCCACCTTCCTCTACCGGAACATGGATCAGGAGGGCGTGGAAATCTCCGGCGGCGAAGCCCAGAAAATCGCTCTGGCCCGCGCTTTGTACAAGGATGCGCCCATCGTGGTGCTGGACGAGCCCACCGCAGCCCTTGACCCGGTTTCCGAGCACGAGGTCTACAGCGGCTTCCGGAACCTGGTGGGCGGACGGACGGCCATCTTCATTTCCCACCGCCTCTCCTCCTGCCGCTTCTGCGACGAAATCCTGGTCTTCCATCAGGGAGAGCTGGTCCAGCGTGGGAGCCATGAGGAACTGGTAAAGGAAGAAGGCGGTCTCTATGCTTCCATGTGGCGGGCCCAGGCGCAGTATTATGAGAAGGACGGCGTAGCTGTGGGATGAGACTGGAATATTCCTTATGACTTTTGCGGCTCTTATACTAAATATGCAAAGGAAAGAAACAGCCGCCAACTACCGCGAATAGTTGACGGCTGTTACAATAAGTAACCTGCTGATTATTTTTGCCGGGTAGGCTATATGTCTCTGGCTTTCCCTTTTTCTATTGTCAATATACCATATTCGCGGGAAGGAGTTCAAGAAAAAAATCCGGGCGTGCTCTGGACGCGCCGCGCTTGCGGTTACTTTTCATGGGTCGGGAAAATACTGCTGTTGATTCCTTCTCCCATATCGAAAACCCCTGCTTAATATCCGACAGGATGCTCTGATACGGTTTAAATATAAGAATCTACATTGTATAACCGTACAAAAAGTCTGAAGCGACGGTTAAAAAGGGGATTTTCCGATTCTTAACCGTACTTTTTACCACTATTTTGTCATCAGTACGGATAAAGACCTGATTTTCTCATCTGTAACCGTACTTTAGGCTATTGGGTACGGATAAAAACAGATTTTTCAAGCTTTTAACCGTATCACGCCATGAAAAATACGGTTCAGAACAGTATTTTCCGGAATTGAATCCGTAAAAAATGAATTTTTGTACGGTTACAAAGCTATTTCTTCATTTTTCAACCGTATATGAGCAAAAAAGTTCTGTGGAAGACTCTGCGGAATGCTTTCCTGCAAAAATTCATGGAACATTTCGTCTGGCCCCCTGCCTGTGAAAAGTAACGCGCTTGCGTTTTGTCTCCTGCTCTTTTATGATATTAGGGAAAGGCATTACACAGAGGAGACGGAGAGAGCCGCCCGGACGGTCCTGGAACCGGAAGCGGCTTTCCCGGAGTTCCCGGAATGGAGGTTCCCATGCGCAGGGAAGAAATCAGGATTTCCCATCACAACAGGACGGTGGACGGCGTTTTTTACAGGCCGGAAGGCATCCGGCGCTTCCCTGTCGTCCTGTTCAGCCACGGCTATAATGGCTGCAAAACGGATTTTGAGACGGCGGCGGAATATTTTTCTCAGAACGGCATCGGGGCCGTCTGCTTTACCTTCTGCGGCGGGAGCACGCACGATGTCAGCGGCTTTCCCACCACGGAAATGACGCTGTTTACGGAAAAGGAGGATCTGTGCGCGGTCCTGGACGAGGTAATGTCCTGGGACTGCACGGACAGGGGGCATATCTATCTGTTCGGCGCAAGCCAGGGAGGCATGATCTCCGCTCTGGCGGCGGAGGAGCGGGAAAAGGATATCGACGGCCTGATCCTGCTTTATCCCGCCCTGTGCATTGCGGACGACTGGAACCGCCGCTTCCCGGTGCGGGAGGCGATCCCGGATACCCAGGATCTGTGGGGCATGCTGCTTGGCCGGCGCTTTTTTGAATCCATCCGGGATTTTGATATCAGAAAACAGATCGGCCGGTTCCGGAAACGGGTCCTGATCCTGCACGGAGCCGACGACGCGGTCGTTCCGGTTTCCTATGGAGAGTGGGCGGCGTCCGCCTACCCGAACGCCAGGCTGGAGATTTTTCAGAAGGAAGGACACGGCTTTACCCCGGACGGAGACCGGCGGATGGAAGGGATGACGATGGCCTTTGTTCATGAATGTATGGAAGCGGAAAGGAAGGGCACGGCATGGAGCTGATGAAGCTGTATATCAACATTACGGAAATGTATGAGCTGAACAGCGGCGGATCCTTTGTGCGGATGATCCTGTTTGACGGCCGGTGCGAGGGAGAAGTTTTTCACGGAAAGATCCTGCCCGGTGCGGTGGATACGCAGATGAGTGAAAAAGACGGCGGGGGAACGCTGTCGGCCAGGTATATGCTGGAAGGATGGGACTGCGAGAACAACCCCTGCCGCCTTTTCATAGAAAACAGCGCCCGCTTCGGCAACCCGGAAACCAGTCCCGCCGTCCGGACGGACAGCCCGGCGCTGCGGTGGCTGGAGGAGGCGGAGCTGGAAGGCAGGCTGGAAAACGGGGATTCGGGCCTGGTCATTACCATATCCCGGAAATAGCTACGTTCCGGAAACGGATCAATACCACCGCGTCATCGGCAGTTCATTGTTCACGCCCTTGCTCCAGAGGATCTGGTGCAGGTCGATGATGCCGTTGTAGAAGGTGGCTGCGCAGGTGCACAGGTACAGCTCCCACATGCGGACGAAGGGTTCGTCGAACATTTTGCGGACCTCGTCCTTATGCGCCTGGAAGTTCGCGTTCCAGCAGCGCAGGGTGCGGCTGTAGTGGCGGCGCAGGCTTTCCACGTCCAGCGTATAGAAGCGGTGATCCGCCGCGGCGCTGATCATTTCCCGCAGGGAGGGCACCATGCCGCCGGGGAAGATGTATTTCTTGATCCAGGGATCGCCCGGATGCTCCTTCAGCGCGCTGATGAAATGCAGCAGGAACAGGCCGCCGGGCTTTAGGACTTCGTCCGCACAGCTCAGGAATCTGTCATAATTTTCCCGTCCCACATGCTCCACCATGCCAACGCTCACGATGCGGTCGAATTTCCGGCCGAGCCGGGGCAGGTCGCGGTAGTCCATGCGCTTCACGCACAGCAGATCGGACAGACCCTCCTTCTGAATGCGCTCGCTGAAGGCGTCCTCCTGTTCGCGGCTCAGGGTGATGCCCGTGCCCTTTACGCCGTATTGCTTCGCGGCTTCGATCAGCAGGAAGCCCCAGCCGCAGCCGATGTCCAGAAGCTCCATGCCGGGCTTTAAGTACAGCTTCTTCAGGATGCGGTCCGTCTTGTGGACCTGCGCGTCGTACAGGGTATCGTTTTCGTTTTCAAAATAGGCGCAGGAATAATTCAGCGTGTCGTCCAGCCACAGACGGTAGAAGTCGTTTCCGATATCGTAGTGTGAGGTGACCTCCTTTTCCTGGTTCTTTTTGGAAGAAGAGGTGAAGATCAGCTTTTTCAGCTTTGAGGTGTCCGTGGAGAAGCGGTCCATCTGTCCCATGAAATGCGACAGCGCTTCGTACAGATCCCCATCGATGGTCAGGTCGCCTCTCATGTAGGCTTCGCCCAGGGCCAGGGAGGTGCTGGTCATCAGCTCCTTCACATCCAGTTCTTTGTTGATGCTGACCGTAAAGGCCGGCTCCCCGTCTCCGATTTTGTACTGTGTTCCCTGGTAGTTGACCAGGAAAGGCGCCGCATCCAGTTTCCTCAGAAAATGAATGACGGCATTTTCTTCAAGTCCCATTTTATGATGCTCCTTTCCCGAAAAAATAAAAAACCGGCCTTTTGGGAGAAAAATCTGCCTGGAAAACAGGATTTCTGACGGAAAAGCTGTTTCCCTGACTGCGGAAAAAATTCCCCCTCTTGCCGATTGGTATTATTTTACTGCGTTTGGACGGGAAGGTCAATCACCGGATGCTTCCACCCTGTACCTTTTCGTATGGTCTGCGCGGTAAATGCGCAGACCTGACTGAATAGCAATGTTACCGGCCGCTGTCCGGACCGGCGGGACTGTCGATTAAAGCCGATTTTCAGCCCCTGGCATACGGGGATGAGACAGCCCCTTTTCCTCTGCCTTTTTCTTTTGCATGGCCTCCTGTTCCCGTTCCGACAGCTCGGGCTGGCCGAAGGGATAGAGCTGCTTATAGGCGGAAAGCTCCTCCGGCTTCCCGGTGCCGGAGGGAACGAGGCCGGTGCAGTCGTAAGCGGACGCGGCGCTGGTGTAGTCCTGATCCTCGGGGATGTTGTAATCTTCGTCTTTCATGAAAGCCTCCATTTCCGGAGCGGGAAAAGTGCTGCATTGCTGCGCCGCTGCGATACAGCGTTGTACAGCCTGTTCAGGGTTTTTTAGCTGCGCAGCGTCCTGCTCCTGCTCTGGAAAAAGGATACCCGAAAAAGAGGAAGCTCATACATTGACGGATGAGGCTTCCTCACGTATCCCTGTCATGTAAGAAGCTTTTTGATTTCCGGAATAGACCGCCCTTCCGCCCGCAGGCGTCTGAGCAGGGCGATCCGCTCCACGGAAAGGACCCGCCGGTAGCGTCTGGTCAGGTTTTCCTCCGCCTGCTCAAAGGGCAGAAGACCTTCCTCCGTATAAAACTTCAGGGTGCTGTAGCGAACGTCGGTCAGGCGTACCAGTTCGCCGATGGTAACGTATTCCGCCTGCTGTATGGTTTCCATGCTTCGCTGTCTTGACATGACTGCCTCCGATCCTGAATGCCTGGCGTCAGGCGTACGCTGGTGTCAGATGCATACCGGTATCAGGTGGATGCCGCAATGAAGACGACGATCATATCCAGCATGCCGTTTACATAGTCCAGCATTTCCTTTACCAGGGCTCCGTCCGGGCTTTTTACAATGGCGGCCAGCCGTTCCTTCATATCCTTCTGTTCGTATCTGGAAAAATATTCCCGAATCACACCGCTTTTTTCCAGAAGGATCACAAGAGCGGCGATATCCTCCGTGACCTCCCCTTCCTCCAGAATCTCGGAGCGGACCAGATCGACCACCCGGTGAATGGCGTCTTTGGATGGAAGAAAGCGTCCGACGCCCTCGAACAGCCCCGGCTCCGCAGACTGCGCCAGCCCCTCCTGCGCCAGCGATTCCCCAATGGAACCGATCAGGGCGTTCAGCCGTTTCCCGGAGAAGGAATAGTGGTAATCCTCCAGGATTTTTTCCATTTTCATGGGCTTTCCCTGATTGAGATAATCATAGAGCGGCCGAAGAAACGCCTTCTCATCGGGAAGCGGACCGGCCACGGACACGCTCTTTCCGGATCCGGTGAGCAGGTGCTTCTTCCCGTCGTCTATCCTGATGCAGCCGGAAAGCTGCAGCTCCAGCATGCCGGAAGCGAGCAGACAGACGAGACGCTCCACGTTGAAGCCGGAGAGCTTCCCCTTGTCATTAACTGCGCAGATGAAATATTCCTGTGTGAGAGACAGATCCTTCATACAACCGACCTCCTTATTCATAATTCATAAAGGAACGGCACGAGCCGTTCTTTGGCAGGAACCTTCCAGTTCCTGCCGTCCTTCTGATGATAAAAACAAATACGCTTACTACTTGCTGCTTATCACTTACCACTTACGATTTAATAATACCACAAAAAGCTTTTCTGTCAAGAAAAAATGCCGGAAAGATTTGGAAAGATTCGGCCCGGCAGCCGGCGGGCTGCTCCGATACGGCAAAAAACAGGATTTCTCTGATTTTACCCGTAGCGTACGGCTGGAAATGAGATTTTTCTTTTCCTAACCGTAACCGGACTGTTCTCCCCCATTTTTATCGCGAAACAATCCTGAAAATCCCTGCCTGTCCGGCCGGAAACAAAACAGGCTGTTCCCCGCAGCAGCACGAAAAGGAACATGTCCTGCAGCAGCCCGAAAAAGGACAGCGGTTGTATTTTCAGCGGTTTCCCTTATAATAGAACTGTGCGGATGGAAGCCGGCCGTCCGCCTCCACGAAAAGCGCCGGCTGAAAAGAGAAAAACAGGACCGGAGGCTGACAGCGGATGAATACGCCGGTGATTGAAACGGAAAGACTGATTTTAAGGAAATTTACGGAAAACGATCTGGAAGCGCTTTACCGGATTTACAGCGACGAGGAGGTCAATACCTTCCTGCCATGGTTCCCTGTGAAAACCATGGAAGAGGCGAAGCGCTTCTATGAAAACAGGTACGAAACAAAATATCGTGAGAAAAACGCATACCATTACGCGGTCTGTCTGAAGAAAGACAATATTCCGATCGGTTATGTCAACGTCAGCATGGATGACAGCTTTGATTTCGGCTATGGCCTGCGCAAAGAATTCTGGCATCAGGGAATCGTCACCGAAGCCGGAGAGGCGGTGATCGGGCAGCTGAAAAAGGACGGGATCCCCTATATCACCGCCACCTACGATATCAACAATCCGCGCAGCGGCGCGGTCATGAAGCGCCTGGGGATGAAGTATCAGTATTCCTATGAGGAGCAGTGGCAGCCCAAGAATTTTCCGGTCATTTTCCGCATGTACCAGCTGAATCTGGATGGAAATGAGAGCAGGGTGTTTGACCGGTACTGGAAGGCTTCCACCGTTCATTTTGTGGAAACAGGAGATTTGATATGAATATACGGGAAAAGGCGGCTGAAAAAGACTTATTGCTGGCCGTCGATATGTACGGCTGTCCCAACCGCTGCAGGCACTGCTGGCTGGGACACATGCCAAACAGGAAGATGGAGGATGGGGCGGACGAATGGATCGTGGACTGCTTCAGGCCTTATTTTAAACGCATCAGCTTCTACAGCTGGCTGCGGGAACCGGATTTCTGCGACGATTACAGAGAACGCTGGCAGAGAGATATTGCCCTGTCGGTTCAGACAGTGCCGGAACGATATGAGCTGGCAAGCTTCTGGAGAATTGTCCGAGATCCGGAATATGTGCCGTTTTTAAAAGAGGTGGGCGTAAAGGCTGTTCAGCTTACGTTTTTCGGGATGGAAGAAACGACGGACCGGTTTGTGGGAAGAACAGGAGCCTTTCGGGAGCTGCTGCGGGCAACGGAGCTGTTGACCGCGAACGGAATCGCTCCCCGGTGGCAGGCGTTTCTGTATGAGGAAAATAAGGAAGAGATCGTTGAACTGCTGAAGCTGAGTGAAGAACTGCATTTAAGGGAACGATGCCGCGGCTTCGGCGCGGAATTCCGCTTTTTTGTACATACAGGCAGCTGCGACGGCGAGAACCGGAAACAATATGATATCTGGATCAGAAAGAAAAATATTCCGGAGGCGCTGATCCCTTTTTATTCAGGCTATGAGAGCCTTCTTACGGAAAGGGAATGCTGTGAACGGTTCAGAAGGGATGTCACGCATTGGGTGCATCATAATGAGAAAGAGATCGTTTTACTGATTTCCAATACCTGCGACGTGTTTTTCAATTTTACCCATATGTCCAGAGAGTGGAAAATCGGGAATTTAAAAACGGATGACAGACAGGAGCTGATCCGCAGAGTCGTGGAAGAGGATATTTCCGCGCTGAATCTGGCGGGGAAAGTTACCCTGGGAGAACTGGCGGCAAGGTATGGAAATCCGGAGTCGGACAGAGCCTTCCAGCTGAACGATTATAAGGACTATCTGTTAAACCGGTATCTGGAAGATGTCTGCTCATAAAAAGAAATGCATCACCAAGGAGGAACTCATGGATTTATTCACCTATATGGCGGAAAACAGAAAGGAAAAGGAAGCGCCGCTGGCGGCCAGGCTGCGGCCGGAGACGCTGGAGGAGGTGGTGGGGCAGCAGCACATCATCGGAAAGGACAAGCTGCTTTACCGCGCGATCAAGGCGGACAAGCTGGGAAGCGTTATCTTTTACGGCCCTCCCGGAACGGGAAAGACCACGCTGGCCCGGGTGATCGCCAACACCACCAGCGCGCGCTTCACGCAGATCAACGCCACGGTGGCGGGAAAAAAGGATATGGAAGAGGTGGTGGCCGCGGCGAAGGAAGCGCTCGGCATGTATGGAAAGAAGACCATTCTTTTCATCGATGAGATCCACCGCTTTAATAAAGGCCAGCAGGACTATCTGCTCCCCTTCGTGGAGGACGGCACCGTGATCCTGATCGGGGCGACCACGGAAAATCCCTATTTTGAGGTGAACGGGGCGCTGCTTTCCCGGTCTATTATCTTTGAGCTGAAGCCGCTGTCCAAAGAAGACGTGAAGGAGCTTCTGCGCCGGGCCGTCACCGATGAAAAGAAGGGGATGGGGGCATACGGGGCCGTGCTGGAAGCGGATGCCGCGGAGTTCCTCGCGGATATGGCGGGCGGGGACGCGCGCCTTGCGCTCAATGCCGTGGAGCTTGGCATTCTCACCACGCCCCGGAGTGAGGACGGAAAGATCCGCATCACGCTGGACGTGGCGGCGGAGTGCATTCAGAAGCGGGTGGTGAAGTACGATAAGACGGGGGATAACCACTACGACACCATTTCGGCCTTCATCAAGAGCATGAGAGGGTCGGATCCGGACGCCGCGGTCTATTATCTGGCAAAAATGCTCTATGCGGGAGAAAGTGTCGCCTTCATCGCGCGAAGGATCATGATCTGCGCGTCGGAGGATGTGGGGAACGCGGACCCGCAGGCTTTGCAGGTGGCGGTCAGCGCGTCTCTGGCCGTGGAGCGCGTCGGCATGCCGGAGGCGCAGATCATTCTGGCAAACGCCGCGACCTATGTGGCCTGCGCGCCCAAGAGCAACTCTGCCGTCTGCGCCATCAGCGAGGCGTCAAAATGCGTGCAGGAGACGGGAAATCTGCCGATTCCGCCCCATCTGCAGGACGCCCATTACAAGGGGGCCGCGAAGCTGGGGCACGGCCTGGACTACAAGTACGCCCACGATTATCCGAATCATTATGTGCGGCAGCAGTATCTGCCCTATGAGCTTTCCGGGAAGGAATTCTACCGCCCCAGCGGGAACGGCTATGAGGCAAAGATCCGGGAGCACATGAAGCGGATCAAAAGGGAAGCGGAGGATGCTGCCGGAGAAAAGAACGGAACGCCTCAGAAGAGCTCCTTCGTCAGATAATGGTAGATCTCCTTGTTTTTTTTCTGCCAGTTGTCGCAGATGGAGGCGGCAAGCTCCTCGGTGGGGACGGACAGGCGGATGCCCACCAGATCCACGTCCCCGTCCTTTGCCACGAGCTGCGCTTCGTATTCCCCGTTTACCAGCTTGTAATAGTCGCACTGAATGGAGGACTCGTTCCGCAGCTCCAGCCGGTGGCTGGTGAAATAGTCCCGGATGTCGTCCTTGATGGCGTCGCTGATGCGGTTCTCAAAATAATGAAGCGTGTTTTTTCCCTCCTCCGTCAGCGAAAGCTGCGTCCGGTTCAGAATGGTCTTGGAGTGGGCAAGGCCCGTCTCCGTCAGATCGGAGAAAACGGTCTGGAGGGTGAGAAAATTGGTGTAGTCCCGGTCCAGGATGAATTCGGCGATCTGCGCGGTGGTCAGGGGAAAATTCACGCAGTTGAGCATGTAAAGAACCATAAGCTTGTAAAGGGTGGTCGGTTCCTGATTCATGGCGTCTCCAGTCCGGCAGTCTGTCCCTGCCTGATGGCGTTCTGCTTCAGTCTGCGGTGAAGCAGATTCAATACGTTTCGTTTATCTGCGCTCCATAAGGGGGCGATGAGAAGGCGCTTGGGTCCGTCTCCCGTGACCCGGTGGATGACGATCTCCGGAGAGAGCGCCGCGATGCAGTCACAGAGGAGAGAAAGATATTCCTCCAGAGAAAGCGTCTGAAAAAGGCCTGCCCGGTAATCCGCGGCCAGGTCAGTTCCTTCCAGCACGTGAAGAAGCTGCAGCTTGACGCCCCAGATGCCGCAGCCGTTCAGGTAGCGGACCGTCTGCAGCATCATCTCCCGCGTTTCTCCCGGAAGGCCCAGGATCACGTGGACGACGACGGGGATATCCGCCGGGCGCAGCGCCCTTACGGCTTCGTCGAAGCGGGAAAGGGGATAGCCCCTTCGGATGTAGGCGGCGGTTTTTTCGTGGATGGTCTGAAGCCCCAGCTCCACCCAGATGAATTTCCCGGGGAAGCTTTTTTTCAGCCGGAGAAACAGGCCGATCACCTCTTCCGGCAGGCAGTCCGGCCGGGTGGCGATGGAGATCCCCGCGATATCCGGTTCGGACAGGGCCTCCGAAAAAAGCCGCTCCAGCCGGGAAACCGGGCCGTAGGTATTCGTATAGGCCTGAAAATAGGCGATGAAGCGGCTTCCGGTCCTCTTCCGGGAAAGCAGCGCCTTTCCGGCGTCCAGCTGCGCCCGGAGCGAACCGGCCTCCGGCCGCCTTTCAGGATCTGTCTGCGTTCCGGGACCGGGACGCCGCGGGAGCGAACCGATCCCATCCCTTCCGGCGGCAAAATCGCCGCTTCCTCCCGCGCTGCAGAAAATGCAGCCTCTGCTCCCGAGCGTACCGTCCCGGTTGGGACAGGTAAAGCCGGCGTCCAGGGAGATCTTATACAGCTTTTCCCCGTAATGGGCAAGACACCAGGAGCTCAGCGTCCGGTAGGGCATCCCGTTTCCGAAATCCTCTGTTTTGCGGGGAATGCCGGAGCGGACTGCGGACGGCACGCGTTCCTGCATGCCGTCCGCCTCCGGAGCCTGATCCGTTTTCTGTGCGCGCGTCATTCGATGTTGGATTTCACTGCTTCCGCAACCGCCTCGGCCGCTCTGGGATCGAAGGCCTCCGGCATGATGTTGTCCTCGTTCAGCTCCTCCTCCGGAACCAGGGAAGCGAGAGCGAGGGCGGCGGCCAGCTTCATTTTCTCCGTGATCTGTCTGGCCCGTCCTTCCAGCGCGCCGCGGAAGATGCCGGGGAAGGCCACCACGTTGTTGATCTGGTTGGGGAAATCGCTGCGGCCGGTTCCCACCACCTTCGCTCCGGCGGCCTTTGCCAGATCAGGCATGATCTCCGGAACGGGATTGGCCATGGCGAATACGATGGCGTCCGGATTCATGGAAGCCACCATTTCCTGGGAAACGGTGCCCGGCGCGGATACGCCGATGAAAACGTCCGCGCCCTTCATGGCGTCGGCGAGCGTCCCCGTCAGCCCTTCCGGGTTGGAGATGTCAAGCATCTTCTTCTGCATCCAGTTGAGGCGTTCGTTGTCCCGGGAAAGGATCCCCGCCCTGGCGCACAGGACGATGTTGGTAAAGCCGTAGTTTAAAAGCAGCTTCGCAATGGCGATCCCGGCGCTTCCCGCTCCGTTTACGACCACGCGGCACTCCTCTTTTTTCTTTCCCGTCACCTTCAGCGCGTTGATCAGGCCGGCCAGGACCACGATGGCCGTGCCGTGCTGGTCGTCGTGGAAGACCGGGATATCCAGCGTCTCCTTCAGCCGTTCCTCGATCTCAAAGCAGCGGGGCGCGCTGATGTCCTCCAGATTGATGCCGCCGAAGCCCGGAGCCAGCCAGGTGACAGCCTTGATGATCTCTTCCGTATCCTGGGTATCCAGGCAGATGGGAACCGCGTTCACGCCGCCGAATTCCTTGAACAGGACGGCCTTTCCTTCCATGACCGGCATGGCGGCGTGGGGGCCGATGTTGCCGAGGCCCAGAACGGCGGAACCGTCGGAAACCACGGCGATGGTATTCGCCTTCATGGTATAGGTATAAGCGGCTTCCTTATCCTGCGCGATGACCTTGCAGGGCTCCGCGACGCCGGGCGTATAGGCCAGGGCCAGGTCCTCTCTGGATTTTACGGGAACCTTGGAAACGGTTTCCAGCTTTCCGTGCAGCTTTTCATGAAGCGCCAGCGCTTTTTCATTTGTCGTCATAGGAATGGATCCTCCATGTCTTTTTTTCAATAATAATATAATATTTGATTTTGATGTGCAAGATAAACTATTTATTGGACAACTTTTGATTTGCGGTTTCGCGCTTCATGCGGTATGATAGAAGCACGAAAAGGAATCCCTTTTTCGCGCATACCGGGAAAAGAGGCGCGGAAGGGATGAGACCAAAAAAAGAAAAGGAGAGAGAAGATGAGCGACGTATTACAGAGGATCTATGAGATCGGTATCGTTCCCGTCATCGCGATCGACGATGCCGAGAAGGCGGTCCCGCTGGCGAAGGCGCTGGTAAGAGGCGGCCTTCCGGCTGCTGAGGTGACCTTCCGTACGGCTGCCGCGGAGGAAGCGATCCGCCGCATCGTTGCGGAGGTGCCTGAGATGCTGGTCGGAGCGGGAACCGTACTGACGAAGGAGCAGGCGGACAGGGCCATCGACGCCGGCGTATCCTTCATCGTCAGCCCCGGCTTCAATCCGGAGATCACAAAGCATGTTCTGAGCAAAGGAATGCTCATGATCCCCGGAACCGCATCCCCCGGAGAGATGGAGCAGGCCATGAGCCTGGGCCTTTCCGTGGTCAAGTTCTTCCCCGCCGAGCAGAACGGCGGCGTCGCCAAGCTGAAGGCGCTGGCAGGCCCCTACACCACCCTGCGCTGGATGCCCACCGGCGGCGTGAACGAGAAGAACCTTCTGGACTACATCAAGTTCAATAAGATCGTAGCCTGCGGCGGAACCTGGATGGTGAAGAAGGATCTCATCGAGGCGGAGAACTGGGATGAGATCGAGCGCCTGACCAGACAGGCGGTGCAGACCATGCTGGGCCTGAGAGTGGATCACATCGGCATCAACACGGAGAACGAAGAAGAAGCAAAGGCGGCTGCGAAGCTGTTCACAGACATGTTCGGCATGAAGGAAAAGGTCGGAAATTCCAGCATTTTCGTTGGCGAGAATGAGATCGAGATCATGAAGAAGATGTACCTTGGAAAGAACGGCCACATCGCCATCGCGACGCATACCCTGCCCCGCGCCATCGCGTACTTTAAGGCGCGCGGCTACGAGTTCCGCGAGGAGACCGTAACGGACAAGGCCGCTTACTTTAAGGACGAGATCGCGGGCTTTGCGATCCATCTGGTACAGAGATAAGTACGGGGCAGGCCTGCCCCGTATCCGGGTTAATATAAAGAGGAGAAAAATATGGCAAAAGTAATTACTTTCGGCGAACTGATGCTGCGTCTGCAGCCCTATGATTATCTGCGCTTTGTGCAGGCGGATTCCTTTGAGGCCACCTTCGGCGGCGGAGAAGCGAACGTATCCGTTTCCCTGGCAAACTACGGAATGGATTCCCGCTTTGTGACGAAGCTTCCTTCCCATGCCATCGGCCAGATGGCGGTGAACAGCCTGCGCAAGTACGGCGTGAACACCGAACATATCACCAGAGGCGGAGACCGCGTGGGCATTTACTTCCTGGAGAAGGGCGCGTCCACCCGCGGAAGCGTCTGCATCTATGACCGCGCGCATTCCGCCATCGCGGAAGCGACGGAAGCGGATTTTGACTGGGATGCCATTTTTGAAGGCGCGGACTGGTTCCACTTCACCGGCATCACCCCCGCTCTGGGAGAAAACGTGGTGCGTATCTGCAAGCAGGCCTGCATCGCCGCGAAGAACCACGGCGTGAAGATCAGCTGCGACTTAAACTACCGCGGCAAGCTCTGGACCAGAGAGCAGGCCAGAGCGGCCATGACCGATCTGTGCCAGTATGTGGACGTGTGCATCTCCAACGAAGAGGATGCCAAGGACGTATTCGGCATCGAAGCGGAAAACACCGATATCTATGCCGGAAAGCTGGACAAGGAAGGCTACAAGTCCGTTGCGAAGCAGCTGGCTGACCGCTTCCATTTTGAAAAGGTGGCGATCACCCTTCGCGAGAGCAAATCCGCTTCCGACAACGACTGGAGCGGCATGCTGTATGATTCCGCAAGCGGAGAATACTGCTTCTCCAAGCTGTATCATCTGCATATCATCGACCGCGTGGGCGGCGGCGACAGCTTCGGCGGCGGCCTGATCTACGCGCTGTTAAACGGCAAGAGCACGCAGGAGGCGATCGAATTCGCGGTAGCGGCTTCCGCGCTGAAGCATTCCATCGAGGGAGACTACAACATGGTTTCCGTGGCTGAGGTGGAGAAGCTGGCCGGCGGCGACGGATCCGGACGGGTTCAGAGATAAAGAGAAGGCAGGAAGCCATACAGAAGAATGAGGTACAGACAGCCGGGCGGTCCGCAGCAGGACAGCCCGGCTGTCTGCGTGTTTTTAAAAAGGACTTCCTATTTTTGCAAATCTGGTATATAATAAGGAACGGAAATAATTTTATTCATTTTCCTTTAAAACATATCTCGCTGGTTCCTGAACGACAGGAGCCATTGAACAGGCGCTGATGAAAAGGAGCGGCATCGCAGAAGACTGCTCCCGTCAGGCCGGATATCTATGTTTTATTTCCCTGAACAGGAATGCTTTTTGAAAGAGAAAAGAGGACAGGAACAGACGCCCCCGGCAGAGCCGGAGCGTGGTTCGGATTCCCTTTGAACGGAAAGAAACACAAATTTAAAACGGAGGAACAGTATGAGCATGAAGGAAAAGTATCAGTCGCTTGCATTGGCCGATCTGAAGGAGATTGCCAAATCCCGCGGGATCAGGGGCACGTCGTCCATGAAGAAGGCGGATGTGATCGAAGCGATGCTTGCGCTCGATGAAAAGGAGAGCCAGGGCGCGGAAGCCGCATCGGCCGGGCAGAAGCCGGATGCAGCGGAGCAGAGATCTGCCGCGGCGGAGCGGAAGGCCGTATCGGCGGAACAGAAGCCTGCCGCAGCGGAACGGAAGTCTGCCGTGCACAAAAAGACGACGGAGCAGAGGACAGGAGCGCCGCAGACCGCAGAGAGTGAAAAAGCGGATGCGGCGCAGAACCAGAGCAGGCCGCAGGAGAACAGAGCCGCGGAAGGTCAGAGCAGACCGCAGGAGAACGGCACGGAGCGCAGGCCTGTTTCCAGGATCGTGCGCAGCGCGGGCGCTGACGGACAGATGAGAGGGGCCGAAAGAAGGAGCGTGCGCCGCTTCGCTCCGGCTCCGGGAACCGCCGGACAGGCGCAGAACCATGCGCAGGGAAACGGACAGGCCCAGGGAGCGGCGCATCAGGCAGGGAACGGTTATGCGTCCGGTTCGGGAACCGCGGCCGGAGGAACGCAGAACACGGGAAGCACCGCAGAAAAGACGGATGCGCCGGCGGCACAGACGCCGGTTCTTGAGGAAGGCTTTCCGGCGGAGCTGGACAGCGGCATTTCCGCCAACGGGATCCTGGAGGTCATGCCGGACGGCTACGGCTTCATCCGCTGCGCCAACTATCTGCCCGGCGAGAACGACGTATACGTCGCTCCCAGCCAGATCCGCCGGTTCGGGCTGAAAACGGGCGATATCATCGTGGGAAATACCCGCGTGAAGACCCAGAATGAAAAATTCAGCGCCCTGCTTTATGTGAAGTCCATCAACGGCTATACGCCGGATGCGGCGGTAAAGCGATACAATTTTGAAGACATGACCCCGATCTTCCCGGACGAGAGGATCGGCCTGGAGCTGTCCCGCTCCTCCGTGGCCATGCGCATCATGGATCTGATCAGCCCGGTGGGAAAGGGCCAGAGAGGCCTGATCGTATCCCCGCCTAAGGCAGGAAAGACCACCCTGTTAAAGCAGGTGGCCCAGTCGGTAAAGACCAACAATCCGGACATGCATCTGATCATCCTGCTGATCGATGAGCGTCCGGAAGAAGTGACGGACTTCCGCGAGGCCATCGAAGGGCCGAATGTGGAGGTCATTTATTCCACCTTTGACGAGCTGCCGGAGCACCATAAGCGGGTGGCGGAAATGGTGATCGAACGGGCCAAGCGCCTGGTGGAGCATAAGAAGGACGTGATGATCCTGCTGGACAGCATCACCCGTCTGACGCGGGCCTATAATCTGGTGGTCCCGCCCAGCGGCAGAACGCTTTCCGGCGGTCTGGATCCGGCGGCCCTGCATATGCCCAAGCGCTTCTTCGGCGCGGCGAGAAACATGAGAGAGGGCGGCAGTCTGACCATCCTCGCCACGGCTCTGGTGGATACGGGAAGCCGGATGGACGACGTGATCTATGAGGAATTCAAGGGAACCGGCAATATGGAGATCGTCCTGGACCGCAAGCTTTCGGAAAGAAGGGTATTCCCGGCCATCGACATCCCCAAATCCAGCACCAGAAGAGAGGATCTGCTCCTTTCTCCGGAAGAGCTGGAGGCCACCGGCATCCTGCGCAAGGCGCTCAACGGTCTCAAGCCCGAGGAGGCCGTGGACAAGATCCTGGATATGTTCACGCGGACCAGAAGCAATACCGATTTCGTCAACGTGGTCAGGAAGATGAAAATTCTGTGATTTTCCTGCAAAATCGCTCTTGCGCTCATGAAAAAGCTATGCTACAATGAGAAAGCTGTTTACAGACGGCAGTCTCCGGCGAAAGCCGGAATGATCCGCTCAGGCGGGTCCTGTGGATGAGAACGAGAACGAACTGGAAACCGGGAAAATAGAAGAGGTGAAGAACAATGAAAGAAGGACTGCATCCCAAGTACTATCAGGCGACCGTAACCTGCAACTGCGGAAACACATTTGTAACGGGCTCCACCAAGCCGGAGCTGCACGTGGAAGTATGTTCCAAGTGCCATTCATTCTACACCGGCCAGCAGAAGGCTGCTCAGGCCCGCGGACGTATCGATAAGTTCAACAGAAAGTACGGCGTGGGAACGGCTGCAAACTGAGAGCAGGAATAGGGAAACGGATTTTTCCGGAGAAAAAAGGTTGAGGTGCATATCTCAACCTTTTTTATAAGGCTCTGCCTGCGGGACGTGCAGCAGGAAGGATGGAGGATAAGGATACCGATGAGCACGAAAAAATGCGGACACTATTCCGGGATCGGCGGACAGGCGGTCCTGGAAGGCGTCATGATGAAAAACAGAGAAGAGTACGCCGTATCGGTGCGCAGGCCGGACGGCGGGATCGAAACGAAGAAGGAAAAATATGAGGGCGTCTGGGGCGGCAGGAGGATCACGAAGCTGCCGTTTGTCCGCGGCGTTTTCAATTTTATAGACTCCATGGTGCTCGGCATGCAGACGCTGACCTGGTCTGCGGGCTTTTACGAGGATGAGGAAGCGGAGGAGACAAAGGCGGACGCCGTGCTGGATCAGGCGACAAAGGGAAACGGAGAGAAGCTTCTCATGGGGCTGACGGTCGCCTTTTCCATCGTCCTGGCGGTGGCCATCTTCATCGCCCTGCCCTTCGGGATCAGCCTGCTGTTCCAGAGCTTTGTCCGCAATGCTTCCCTGCTCGCCATTCTGGAGGGCCTGGTGAGACTGGCCATTTTTCTGATCTATGTGGCGGCCATCGCGTCCATGAAGGATATCCGCCGGGTATACCAGTACCACGGCGCGGAGCATAAGTGCATCAACTGCCTGGAGCACGGCCGGGAGCTGAATGTGAAAAACGTGATGAAAAGCTCCCGTTTCCATAAACGCTGCGGAACCAGTTTTCTTCTGTTCGTGGTCCTGATCAGCATCGTGCTTTTCATGTTCATCCGGGTGGAGCAGCCGCTTCTCCGGCTGGGGCTGCGCATCCTGCTCATTCCCGTTGTGGCCGGCATTTCCTATGAGGTCCTGCGGCTGGCGGGAAGGACGGACAATGCGTTCATCAACCTGATCTCCCGGCCCGGCCTGTGGCTGCAGCGGCTGACCACCAGGGAGCCGGACAGAAGCATGGTGGAGGTGGCCATCGCTTCCGTGGAAGCGGTCTTTGACTGGAAGGCATATCTGAAAGAAGAATTCGGTTACGAATTTGAGGAGGACGAGGAAAGGGATGCCCTGGCTGCGCCGGAAGGCCTGGCGGGAGCGGATGCCCTGGCGGAGGAGGAAAAACCGACGGGAGCGGATGCCCCGGCGGAGCCGGATGCCGGACCGGAAGCTTCCCCGGAGGGAACTGCCGTATGATGCGCTACGCGGACGCCTACCGGTACGGGAAAGACGCGCTCGAGGCGGCGCAGGTGGCGGAAGCGAAGCTGGACGCCAGACTGCTCCTGGAGGCGGTATGCGGGACCTCGGGAAACGACCTTCTGGTCCATGGGGACAGGGAGCTTTCGCAGGAGCAGGAAGAACGATACCGGGAATGGATCGTTCTGCGCGCATCCCGGATCCCCCTGCAGCACATCACCGGCGTGCAGGAATTTATGGGACTGGAGTTTCTGGTCAATGAACATGTGCTGATTCCCAGACAGGATACGGAGATCCTGGTGGAGGAGGTGCTCAGGGAGCTGACGGACGGAAGCAGGATCCTGGATCTGTGCACCGGCTCCGGCTGCATCCTGCTGAGCCTTCTGAACTATTCCAACGACTGTGCGGGAACCGGGAGCGACATTTCGGAAAAAGCGCTTGAGACAGCGCGCCGGAACGCGCAGAAGCTGGACATTTCCGCGCAATTCCTGCAAAGCGATCTGTTTGATGAGGTGGAAGGACGGTATGATTTTATCGTATCCAATCCGCCCTATATTGCTTCCGGCGAAATCCCGGGACTGATGGAGGAGGTGCGCCTGCATGAGCCCCTCTGCGCCCTGGACGGACATGAGGACGGGCTCTTTTTTTACCGCAGGATCATCGCGGAAAGCCCGGAGCATCTCGTGCGGGGCGGAAGCCTCTATCTGGAGATCGGCTGGGATCAGGGGGCTGCGGTAAAAGCGCTGATGGAAGAAAACGGCTTTCATGAGGTGCGCGTTACGAAGGACTATGCCGGACTGGACCGGGTGGTGAGCGGCGTCTGGTTTTAGGGGATGGATTTTAAGGGATGGAATGGAGATTGAGATAGATGTTTGACAGACTTGAGGATCTGCTTCATCGGTACGAGGAGATCATGAACGAACTGAACGAGCCGGACGTGACGGCGAATCAGGAGCGTTTCCGCGCGCTGATGAAGGAGCAGAGCGACCTGACCCCTCTTGTGGAGGCGTACAGGGAATACAAGAAGGCAAAGCAGGACGAAGAGGACAGCCTTGCCATGCTGGAAGAGGAAAACGACGAGGAGATGCGGGAGCTTCTCAAGGAAGAGCACGCGGAAGCGAAAAAACGCATCGAAGAGCTGGAACAGGAGCTGAAGATCCTTCTGCTGCCCAAGGATCCCAACGACGATAAAAACGTGATCGTGGAGATCCGCGCCGGCGCGGGCGGAGACGAGGCGGCCCTGTTCGCGGCCGAGATGTACCGTCTGTATGTGAAGTATGCGGAGCGCAGGCGCTGGAAGGTGGAAACCGTCAGCGCGGACGAGATCGGCATCGGAGGCATGAAGGAGGTCACCTTCATGGTCACGGGCAGGGGCGCTTATTCCCGCCTGAAATATGAGAGCGGCGTGCACCGCGTCCAGCGCGTTCCGGAAACCGAGTCCGGCGGCCGGATCCATACATCCACCATCACCGTTGCGGTCATGCCGGAGGCGGAGGATGTGGACGTGGTCATCGATGAAAAGGATATCCGCATCGACGTGATGCGCGCCTCCGGAAACGGCGGCCAGTGCGTCAATACCACCGATTCCGCCGTGCGTCTGACCCACTATCCCACCGGGATCGTGGTCTACAGCCAGACCGAAAAGTCTCAGCTTCAGAACAAGGCCAAGGCCTTCGCCCTCCTGCGCGCCAAGCTCTACGATATCGAGCAGCAGAAGGCCCACGACGCGGAAGCTGAGCTGCGCCGCAGCCAGATCGGCACCGGCGACCGCTCCGAAAAGATCCGCACCTACAACTTCCCCCAGGGCCGCGTGACCGACCACCGCATCAAGCTGACCCTGTATAAAATTGACGACATCATGAACGGCGACATCGACGAGCTCCTCGACAGCCTTATCGCCGCAGACCAAGCCGCGAAGCTTGCAAGGATGGGAGAGGTGTAAACTGGCCTGGTCTGCCGACCAGAGCCGCGAAGCTGGCAAGGATGGGAGAGGCGTAGACCGGCCTGGGAAGAAGAATCAAAAAAGCAGTTTTATGGCAGTACAGGAAAAGGGTTAACCTGCATGGTATTTTCCTGTACTGCCATTTTTTACATTAAAAGCGGCCGGAAGAGCCGTTTTCCAGCAGCTTTTCCAGTTCTTTGTTCAGCTTTTCCTTCATGTGCTCCAGTTCATCCGGCGAGGGCAGGAAAGCGGGATCATACAGCTCCGCCGGGGAAAGCTGCCAGACAGGGCCGGGCGACGGCGTATCGCCCTCCCTTCGTGGAAAAAAGTGCCAGTGCATATGCCTGTTGTTCCCAACTCCCAACAGCTCATAATTCAGCTTGTCCGGCTGAAAGGCGTTGTAGACCGCTTCTGCGGTCAGCGCCATTTCCTGAAGAAACCTGGTCCGGAATTCCGGCTCCAGAAAATGCAGTTCAGTGGCATGTTCCTTGCACAGAAAAAGGGAATAGCCGGGGAAACGCTGATAATCGCCGATCACCACGTAGCCGGTTTCCAGTTCTCTGACAAAATAAGGATTCTTTCCCTGCCGGGTCTGCTCGATCCGCCGGCAGACGCCGCAGTCGTCGTGCCTGTGCGGTACTTTTGTATTGAGATTGACAGAAAAGTTATTTCCCATAAAACGGTCCTCCTTCGTGAGATTCCATGAGGATGTGCTGACTGAGTACAGGATATCATGGCGGTCGCTGCTTTTCAAGGAGCGGGAAAAATACTGCGGTTGATTCCTTCTCCCATATCGGCTCCCCCCCTGCCTGACACCCGGCAGGATGCCCCGATACGGTTCAAAATGAGAATCTGCATTGTATAACCGTACAAAAAGTCTGAAATGACGGTTAAAAAAAGGATTTCCCGATCCTTAACCGTACTT
>DXDD01000117.1 GCA_019115665.1 Candidatus Eisenbergiella pullistercoris
GCCCCGTCTGCAAGACGGATAACATGATCGATAAATTCTGCAACATACAGGATCTGCAGAGTTGGAACAAATGCGGATACGATCGTATACAGGCAGATCATCAGCAGGCATCCCGGAGCTGCTGCCAGCCCGATCCTGAATATATCTATTACCGGATATTTCCATTTATATTTCCCCATTTTTTTCCCTCCCGAATCGTTTTACGCTGAGGTACGCGCATCGAACCTCCGGCTCGGCATCTGCGCAAGAATAAATTCCTTGATCTGATCTTCATTTTTGATTTTAAGGGGACAGAATGGACGATACAAGGAGCAAGAATGATTATAAGTAAAGTCACGACAAAAGCCGCCTGCTTCATCCGCAGGCGGCTTGTAAATTATCCATATATAATTTTTCTGATCGTGCAGTAGGCCAGACCATATTGCTTCGTCAGCGTGTGGATGGAAACACCTTCTCTGTAAAGTCTTCGTATTTCCTGATTCCGTTCCTGATAGAAAGTGCGTGATCCGCTGACAGTTCCCCACTGTCTTTTTACTGACGACTTTGGGATATACAGGATCTCTCCGTCAATATAAGTCTGGAGCTCCCTTAATAATCGTTCCGGCAATACTTCTGCTGCGTTTATATATTTCATTTCTGCCGCTCCTTATTTATTTTTATAAATAAAGTGCAGAAACAGCAGATCATATCGCGTTCTCAGCCCATACAGAGTGCCATATGTCCGCTATTCTGCATGGGCAAAAGCGTTTTCGTCTCCATTCTTATATAAGGCACGCATTTTTCGTCTCATATTCTTCCCCCTTTCCTACTGTGTTTTCCGCAGTTGCAGATCGGATCTTCCTTAAAAACAGAAGCCCGATCAGATGTGATTATTATATCATGCTTTTTATGATTATGCACGGAAATATCTGCGGAAAGCGCGGCTTTTCGAATGGTGCGGAGTTAACTGTAATATTCCGCTCATCCGGCGCTTCCGGACAGCCAGCCCCGGACAATGCCCTCGCTGACCTTTGCCGCTTTGGCAATCTTTTCCACAGACATTCCCATGGCGGAAAGAGAGACTGCCATTTCCTGTTTTCCGGTCAGAATGCCTTTCTGGAGTCCATCCCTTAATCCTTTCTGAACCCCTTCCTGTATCATTCCATCGAGTCCCTTACACATATTGAATCCTCCCTTCTTTGTCTGATATTGAGGCGTCAAAATTTCCCGCAGCCGGGGAGAATGGGTCAGCTCCGCCAGCGCATTCACCGCCGTCTTGGAGACGTTATTGAAATGTCCCTGGTTGGCTGCGATAAATCTGTCGAGCTGTTTTCTGTCATCCGCATATTTCCGGAATCCGAATACGGTCCGCAGCTCGCCGGTATAGCGGCAGATTTCCTCGTCCGTTTTCCGGCAGAGACCTTTGGATACAGTCACTCCTGCCGGCTCTGGTTGGAAATAAAAATAATCTGGGAATCTGGCATAGAGTTTCTGAAAGTTCGTCAGAAAGGGCGAAAAGAAATGCCCTGACGAAAGCCGAACGGCTTTAAAAAACAGAATTTTATGCTTATCTGGATTGTAGCATCTTTCGACCGGGCGGGCAAGCAGAATTTCAGAATTGGAAAAGGTATGCAGAAGCATGGAAAATGTGTTATGATTTGTAAAGTGATGTAAAAATACGGACGAAAAAAGGGGAGATCGCGGAGGAGAAATCACCTGCGTGATTTCTCCCCGCGGCCTCGGTGTAAAACACTTCGGCAGGGAGGTAAATATGCAGCAAATAGCGGAAACAGCAGTAAACCTGATCAACGCGGTGGATGAAGCGGTATGGGGCTGGCCCATGATCCTTTTGCTTCTTGGAACGCATCTGGTGATGACCGTCTGTACGGGCGGGATCCAGAAAAAGCTGGGAACGGCCATCCGGCTTTCCTTCACGCCGGATCCGGACGCGGAGGGAGAGGTGAGTCAGTTCGGCGCGCTGGTGACGGCGCTGGCCTCTACCATCGGAACGGGAAATATTATTGGAGTGGGAACGGCCATTGTGCTGGGCGGCCCGGGCGCGGTGCTCTGGTGCTGGCTGACGGGCGTGTTCGGAATCGCAACCAAGTATGCGGAGTCTCTGATCGCCGTGAAGTACCGGGTGAAAACCAAGGACGGCAGGATGCAGGGCGGAGCCATGTACGCGCTGGAAAGAGGACTGCATATGAAGTGGCTGGGGCTGGTGTTCGCGTTTCTGGCGGCCTTTGCGTCCTTCGGAATCGGCTGCGCCACCCAGGTGAACGCCATCGCGACGGTGTGCGAAGCGAATCTGGGTATCCCGGTATGGCCGGTCGGTCTGATCGTAGCGGCGTTTACGGCGGCGATCATCTTCGGCGGGATCAAGTCCATCGCGCAGGTCTGCGAGAAGCTGGTTCCCTTTATGGCGCTTTTTTACTGCATCGGCTGCCTTATTATTCTTGGCATCAACCATGATTTTCTCATTCCGGCCCTGCAGACCATCGTGACCATGGCGTTCCGCCCCGGCGCGGCGGCGGGCGGTCTGGTGGGCGGCGGGCTGATGCTGGCCCTGCACTACGGCGTGGCACGCGGCCTGTTTTCCAATGAATCCGGTATGGGAAGCGCGCCCATCGCGGCGGCGGCAGCTCAGACCAGAAATCCGGTGAGACAGGCTCTGGTATCCTCCACCGGAACCTTCTGGGATACGGTTGTGGTCTGCGCCATGACCGGGCTGGTGCTTGTGACCAGCATCCTGAAAAATCCGGAGATTGATATGGCGGCGGCAGGAAACGGCGGAACCCTGACCACACTGGCCTTTGATCAGATTCCCTATCTTGGACCTGTGATCCTAGTCCTCGGCATCATCCTTTTCGCCTTCTCCACTGTGCTGGGCTGGGCCTATTACGGGGAGCGCTGCGTGGAATACTGCTTCGGCCATAAGGCGCTGATCCCCTACCGGATCCTGTATATCGCGGTGGCGGCCATCGCGCCCGTTGTGGCGCTGGATCTGGTGTGGACGATTGCGGATATCCTGAACGCGTTCATGGCGGTTCCCAATCTGATCGCGGTGCTGCTGTTGATTCCGGTGATCCGCAGGGAGACGAAAAAATATCTGAACGATCTGGACGCGAAGTCAGAGGATGAGGTTCCTGTGGTGGAGGAAATCCGCGGATGAACCATAAGAGAAAAATCCTTCTTGTAAACGACGACGGGATCCGGGCGGACGGCCTCGCTCTTCTCGCGCGGCTCGCTTCCCGCCTGGGAGAGGTGACGGTGGCCGCACCGGACAGCCAGTGCAGCGCCATGAGCCACCGCATCACCGTCCATGGAGAACTGCGGGTGAAAAAAGCGGATTTTCCGGTTGGCGGTGTGACGGCTTACAGCGTGAGCGGCACCCCGGCGGACTGCGTTAAAGTGGCGCTGCATTACCTGCTTTCCGAAAAGCCGGATATTGTCTTTTCCGGCATCAACCGGGGCTATAATGCCGGTGTGGATATCCTGTATTCCGGCACCGTGGGAGCTGCCATGGAAGCGCTGGTAAACGGCATTCCCGCCATCGCATTTTCCAACGAGGCGAACGATGTCTGGGACGCGGCGGAGGAATATCTGGTTCCCATCACGGAAAAGCTTCTGGCAATGCCCATTGCCCGGAACCGGATCTGGAATGTGAATTTTCCCGGCTGTAATCCGGAGAAGATCAGAGGGATCCTCTGGAACCGTATTCCTTCTCAGGAAGAATATTACCACGATCATTATGACAGAAAGGATCTGCCGGACGGAAGCGTTCTCCTGACGGAGAACGGTATTCCGGCACGGACCGCGCCGGAGGG
>DXDD01000118.1 GCA_019115665.1 Candidatus Eisenbergiella pullistercoris
CCTTACATTCAGCCGCTGCGCGGTCATTTCCAGGCCGCAGCGCCAAAAAATTACGGAGGGAAAAGAGGACATGAAACTGCTTCTTGCGCCTTCGGCGCAGACACACACAAGCATCGCGGTGGTATGGGACAAACCGGAGGATGCGCAGAGCATTGAGGAGTACGTGCTGTACTTAAACGGCAGAGAGGCCGCAAGGGTGAAGGAAACGGATTATACCTTTGAAAATCTTACGCCGGATACGGAGTACACCATCCGTCTCGGCGCGGTGATGAGAGAGGGCTTTCTGCCCCTGAGCAACCTGGAGACGGCGAGAACCAGAAAAAAGCCGCAGGTGTTTGACGTGACCGCATTCGGGGCTGTGGGGGACGGGAGCACCATGAACACACAGGCTATACAGAACGCCATTGACGCCTGTGCGCCGGGCGGTATGGTTTATGTGCCGGAGGGCGTCTTTTTAACCGGCGCGCTTTTCTTAAAAAGCGATATGACCCTTTACGTGGAAAAAGGGGGAAAGCTTCTGGGCAGCGACAGGCCGGAGGATTATCCGCTGATGACCTATCTGTATGAGGGCAGGCAGCAGCTCTGTCATGCCAGCCTGATCAACACGAAGGAAGAGGAAGGACGGGGGCATGACATCACCCTTGCCGGAGGCGGAACCATCGACGGAAACGGAAACGCGCTGCTGAAGGCGGAACTGGACGGTGGACAGGGCAGGCGGGGGAACCTGATCTGCTTCAGAAACGTGGACGGGGTCTATATGAAGGACCTCACGGCCCGTCAGTCGCCCTTCTGGTGCGTCCACATGGTCTACTGCAATCATATCAGCATGAACCGGGTCACCATCAACAGCAAGTATGACGAAAACGGGAACCGCTACGGCAATATTTTCAACGGAGACGGCTTCGACCCGGATTCCTGCCGGGATGTCTGTGTGTTCCATTCCGATATTACCAGCCAGGATGACTGTATCGCGGTCAAATCCGGCCGGGATGAGGAGGGCCGCGCGGTGGGAATCCCTTCCGAGGATATCCGGATCACCAACTGCAGCTTCCACTCCGGCTTCGGCGTGGCCATGGGAAGCGAGATGGCGGGCGGCATCCGTAACGTGCTGGTGCAGGACTGCACCTTTGAAGATTCCTTTTCCATCGCCAGCGTGAAAGCGCCCAGGGGCAGAGGGGCATTCATCGAGAACGTGCTTTATGACAACTGCCGTCTGGTCAACCGGGATGAGAGCATCAAGAGCACCAAATGGTTCAAGGGAGCGCTTTATCTGGACTATTTTTACGGGGAAGACAGCTATGATCCGGCAAAAGCCTTGCCTGTGGGAGAGGGAACGAGCATCATTCAGGATATCGTTTTTCGAAACATCGATCTGGAAACGGTCGAGGGCAACGCGGTTTATATCGTGGGACTTCCGGAAAGCCCGGCGCGGCGCATCCGCCTGGAACATGTGACGGCGAAGGGAAAATGGGGAATGTATGCGGAAAACGTGGAAGGACTTTTCCTGAAAAATGTGACCGTGGAAGCCGAAGAGGGAGACGACGTGCGCATGAAACGGGTAAAAGGCGTTGTGATCCGGTAAGGGAGAAAACACATGAGAACAATATTAAGTCTGAATCAGAACTGGCAGTTCGCGCTGCAGAGACCGGGAAAGGAAAAAGAGGGACTTTTGTTTACGCAGGTGACCCTGCCTCATGACTGGATGATTTCCAGTCCCTTTGACCGGAACATGAAGCAGGGAGAGGCCCAGGGCTTTTTTGACCGCTGGGGAACCGGCTGGTACCGGCGCGCGCTGCGGCTGGAGAAGAAGCCGGAAACGGTTTACCGCCTGCGTTTTGACGGGGTGTATGAAAACAGCCGGGTGACGGTAAACGGAACCTATGTGGGAGGAAGAAAATACGGCTACAGCATGTTCACGCTGGACGTGACGGAAGCGCTTGCGGACGGAGAAAATGAAATTCTGGTGGAGGTGGACAACACCACGGCTCCGGTGGACCGGTGGTATACGGGAGCGGGCATCTACAGGAGCGTGTATCTGGAATGTCTGCCGGAAAGGCATCTGGAGCGGGAGGAGGTTCGCGTGGAAACCCGCCTGGAAACCGGACTGAAAAACGGAGCGGAAGAAAAGGCTTCCAGGCAGGCCGCCTTGCTTACCGTGAATCCGGGCTGTGAAGGCCGGGTGCGCGCCCTGCTGCGGGAGACTCGCGGGAATGCCGGAGCAGAGGATGCAGGGGAGAAAACAGAAAGAACGCCCGGCGCGGCCACCCCGCCTCCCGTTCTTGCGCAGGCCGAAGGAGAAGGCGTTCTCGCCCTGTGTGTGCCGGATGTTCAGGCCTGGAGCGACCGGAACCCGAAGCTGTATGAACTCACCCTGCAGCTTCTGGCGGAAGATGCAGCCGGAGAGAAGGATGGCTCTGACGCACCTGACATCACGGACGAGCTTACCATTCCGGTGGGCTTTCGCAGCGTGGAGGTGACTGCGGACAGGGGCCTTTTCATCAACGGGGAGCCGGTGAAGCTGAAGGGCGTCTGCGTCCATCAGGATATCAGCTGCTTCGGCACCGCTGTCACGAAGGAGCTGTGGCGGGAGCGCCTGCTTTCCCTGAAGGAGATCGGCTGCAACGCCATCCGTCTGGCCCATCATCTGTATCTGCCGGAAATGCTGGAGCTGTGCGACGAACTTGGCTTCTATGTCTATGAGGAGGCCTTTGACAAATGGACGGGCGGCGCCT
>DXDD01000119.1 GCA_019115665.1 Candidatus Eisenbergiella pullistercoris
TATTTTGTCATCAGTACGGTTCAATACCTGATTTTCTCATCTGTAACCGTACTTTTGGGCTATTCGGTACGGTTAAAAACAGATTTTTCAAGCTTTTAACCGTATCACGCCATGAAAAATACGGTTCAGAATAGTATTTTCCGGAATCGGATCCGTAAAAAATGAATTTTTGTACGGTTACAAAGCTATTTCTTCATTTTTCAACCGTATATGAGCGAAAAAAGTTCCGCGGAAGACTCCGCGGAATGTTTTCCTGCAAAAATTCATGGAACATTTCGTCCGGTCCCCTGCCCCGTGAAAAGTAATTTTCAGTGGCTTTCCAAACAGCCGGGTTCCTGTCCGCTGGCAGGCCAGCGAACAGGAACTGCCTGTTACTGTTCAGCCTTCGGCAGAGCAGTAACAACTTCTCCCTATTTTGTATAATAGTCCCGGATCGCCTGTTTTACCGCCGTATAGGCCTGTTTCGGCTTTCCCTCCACGTCCACGATGCCCCAGTAGCACTCGGAAGGGCAGTCGGACGCCCCGCAGTGATAGCAGTGACGGGCATCCTGAAAGCAGAACAGAAAGCTTCCCAGCACATGGGGATTCTCCGCGAAAATCTGGAGCCCCCGGCGCAGATATTCCGCCTGTACCGCTTCGGTGTGTCCGCCCTCCGCCGAATGGAACCAGCTTTTTTCATAGCAGACGTCCGGGATGCCTTCCGGAAGAAGAGCCGGATCCGGTCTCTCTTCCTTTACCGCGCCGCCGGAGGAATACCCCCATTCGTTTGCCAGGACCGGCAGGTGATAGCGCGCGTACAGCGCCTCAATGACATCGTTCCAGCTCTCCACCGTTTTTCCCTGCCAGGAGCCAAAATACTGATCGTCGCCGATGTAGCCGAATTTATGTCCGGGCGCGTAAACCAGATCCGCCACCTTCAGGCCGTCCTCATAATACCGGGAAAGGTTGATGCCGCATTTCGCCTGCGGATTCTCCCGGACGATTCCTTCCGCGCTGGCCCGCGCCGTCCCCGTGGTCACCTCCACGCTGTAACTGCCGGAAAAGGTGGGAATGTCGATTTCGTTCATGCACTGCCACAGATCCCCCGCAATGCCCTTCAGATCCCGGCAGATAAAGGCACAGGTATCCGCCACGTTCCTGTAGTATTCCGGAGTTCCCTTTTCTCCCACAAAATCAGGCCATGCGTCCCGGTATCTGGTTTCCCCATCCGTTTCCGAATAATAATAACCGCCCATTCCCGGCGTGGACGGCATGATCTGAATGCCGGTCTCATGCGCCCGCTTCATCTGTTCCCTGTCTTTGAGATAGTCCTCGCAAAGCGTCCCGAACATCCGGTCCTTCCAGGGAAAACAGATTCCCATCCGGATCCATGAAAATCCCAGGTCCAGAATCTCCTGATAAGCGTCCTTCACATCATAAGCATATACGATCCCCAATATTTTTTCCATTTTTCCCTCCATGCCGATGCATCGCTGTCTGCGTTTTGCGGCATTCCACCGCGAATCCTGGCGGAAAAGCCGGCGGACCTATTCAGAATTTCTGTGGGGCCGCCGGCTTCCTTTTATCCCGCCGTCATGCAAATATCACTTTTTCGGTGCTCCCGGAAACCCCTTCCGCCTGCACGGTAACGCTCGCCTCTCCGGCTTCTCCCGCAGAGCGGATGACCGCAAAGGCGCGCCCATGGAACGCACGCATCCGGTCCCCTCTCAGGCTTCCCTTTTCTTCCGGATCTCCGTTGTCCACGCCGATCAGCTCCGCCGGCCCCTTCACAGAGAAGGTCAGCGGCAGATCTCCCTGAGGACAGAAGTTTCCCTCCGCGTCCTCCAGCCATACCTCAATCTGGGCCACATCCAGCCCGTCTGCCTTCGCCTCGCTCCGATAACCGGCCGTCCGGATCACGGCAGGCTTTCCTGCCGTTCTTACCGTGTGGCGTGCGGCTTCTTTTCCATCCTTATAGCCCACCAGCTCGATACAGCCCGGTTCATAGGGCACATCCCAGCTTAGAAACAGATCATCCGTATTCACCGGCTCCGGATCCCGGTCAAAATGTCCATAGCGCTCCGTCATGCCGTAGGAGGGGTAGGAATAGGCCTTTTTCCCATAGGACTTCCCATTCAGAAACAGCTCCGCGCTGTCGCAGCTGGTATAGCCGAGAACCGGAACAATGGTCCCCTCCGGCACATCCAGATTCCAGTGAGGCAGCAGATGCGCCATGGGCTCCTCCCTCCTCCAGATGCTCCGGTAGAAATAGAAGCTGTCCTTTTCAAAGCCGCAGGTATCCAGCACTCCGGCGCTGGCAGAACGGGACGGCCAGTGTGCCTCTCCCAGATAATCAATGCCCGTCCACATGAAGTCGCCTGCCACATAATCATGAACCATGGTAAAATGAAGCAGCTTTCCAACCGCCACTGGAGCGCTGTAATAGGGCTGCTTCCACCAGCCGGCGTTTTCGGACATGCGCAGGCTGTACTCCCCGCGGATTCCTCCCAGGCCGCCGTTCTCCGTGCCGATCACACAGCGGTCCGGCCGTGCCCTTTTATCATCATCATACAGAGTTTCCGCTCTGGTGCGCCATCTTCCCACATAGTTGTAGCCCACCACATCCAGCTCATCCAGGAATTCCTCCCTGGCAGAGCGGGGCTCGGCGCAGATCTGATCGTTTGCCTGGGTTACATAACAGCCGGGAACCAGCTTTTTGCAAAGGGCTTTCAGACTTCTTGCCGTCAGATACCCTTCCGGATCCGTCTGATCGGGCACCTCGTTTCC
>DXDD01000120.1 GCA_019115665.1 Candidatus Eisenbergiella pullistercoris
CATATCCCCCAGCCTTGCCGCGCCCACGATCCCCGCATCGTTTCCAAACTCCGCCGGACGGATCCTGGTCTGCACCCTGGAGGCCCTGGAATAGACCATCTTCGCAATGCGCTCCTGCGTCTGCGGCAGGAACAGCTCCGCCGCTCCGCTGATGCCGCCTCCGATGATCAGCTCCTCCGGCTGAAGCAGATTGATCAGATTGGTCAGCCCCTCCGCGAGAAGCTGCGCATAAGCGTCGCGGACCGCAAGGGCCGTCCCGTCCCCTTCACGCACAGCCTGGAAAAACAGCCTGCCGTTCATCCGGGACACATCTCCTTCCACAAGCGCATACAGCCGGCTGTCCGGATGCTTCCGCGCCGCCTCTGCCGCCTGTCTCACCAGCGCGGAAGCGGAAGCATAGGCTTCAAAACAGCCCTTTCTGCCGCAGTTGCAGTCGATCCCGTCATAACGCAGCGTCATGTGGCCGATCTCGCCCTCCGCAAAATTCACACCCCGGTAAAGCTTCCCGTCCAGCACTATGCCGCAGCCGATGCCGGTGCCCAGCGTCACCATGATAAAAGAAGAAGCGCTGCTTCTGCTCAGCAGATATTCTCCCCACGCCGCCAGGTTCGCATCATTGTCGATCCTTACCTTTTTCTGAAGCTTCGCTTCCATCATGTCCCGGAACGGAACATCCGAAAAGCTCAGATTGTTCGCATACTCGATCATTCCCGTCTGCGCATTGAAGCTTCCCGGCACGCCCATGCCGATATTGGCAATCTCCTCCGGCTTCAGGCTGTTTCTTTCAAGCAGAACGGAAATATTCGCGGAAAGCTCTTCGATATATTTCTCCGCTCCCTGCTCCGTATCCGTGGCAAACTCCACCCGGTCCTTCAGCGTAAGCCCTTCTACCAGCCCCACCGCCGTGTGGGTTCCTCCCATGTCAATTCCGATTTCGTACATTTCTACCCCTTTCCTGCCGCTGTAAAGCGGCATTTCAAATTTCCAGGATGAAAATCGAACGATTTTCATCCGCTTTCCTGCCGCCGCAGGGCGGCACTTCATTTCATCCTTATCTTTTGATGCCGGCAAGCATCTTCTCCGCCTTCTGTCTGGACATGGAAAACTTTTCGCTCAGCTTTCCGATGATCCGCTCATCCGGAAGGCCCAGCTCCTGGAAAAGCTCCGCCATTCCGCGTATTCCCTGTTCTATCCCCAGCTCCCGGCCGATCTCAATCCCCTCTTCCTGGATTCCTTTCATCGCCTCGCACATATCATAACTCTCTTCACTGGTTCGGTATGCCTCCAGATCCTCCATCAGTTTCCTGTTGCCTGTCATAGTTACAATCACCTCCATCGTTTCTTTGTCCAGCTTTCTGTATTCCTGCCTGTCGTTTATCAGCCGCCGCATCTCTTCCCTGTCTGCCCGGAGGGGAAGAATCTCCAGCACCTCTCTTACCGGCGTGTGAAAATGTTCGTACTCCATCGGCCGGTTTACCTCCACCAGGTGAAATGCATAGTCTTTAAAGCATGCGTCAAAGCTTCCCTTATGCATTCCAAAATCCATCATATTCTTCAGGCAGCGCGGACCGTCCCACTCTTCCATGCCGTGGTACAGACAGATCGTATAAACAGGAAAAAGCCTGTCTCCCTTCCGCAGGCGGCAGAGCATTTCCGCAGGAGTTTCATATGCCATTTCTCTTTCGTTTCTGCTCTGAAGGCGTCTCATCTGGCGCAGATACTCCTGTACGTCATAATTCATACATCGAAGCGGCATGCTGTAGTCCACCCTGTCCTGCGCCTCCAGCGCCAGAATCCGAAGGGTGCCTCCATCCTTCAGTCTTTTCTTCAGATCCCGGAACAGGATCCGGTATTTGATCTTTCCTTTTTTCCTCTTTCCGCCTCCTCCTTCCCTCTGCGTATAGCGTTCGGAAGCCTCCTCCAGCTCCTCCGGGCAGATCTCCTGTCTTCCCCGAAACAGGACGCCGTTGAAAAGGTCTGCGAATCTGCTGTTATCGTCAAAATAGTCCAGCAATACGTCGTTTTGTACTCCCAAAGATACCCCGCCTTTCCCGACCGGCGGGCCGCCAGAAGAAGGGAAAACAAAAACAGCCTGCCGTATCGTCTGTAAATAATTGAATCATTGCGTAAATACGGCAGAAATGCCGGAAATCCGATAAGAAAATCAGATATGTTATGGTTATGATAACGCAGGAAGGAACACCTGTCAATCTCTTCTTGACAGAAGGCAGGTGCGCTGTTATAGTATGTGCATCTGGTTGTATTTGTGTGGAGTTGATTGTATATGTTTGCGAATGAAAGAAGAAATAAAATCCTGGAGCTGTTAAGCCGCCGCCCCTCCGTCACGGTTACGGAGCTGACCGGACTTTTTCAGGTGTCTCTGGAAACCATCCGGAGAGATCTGGAATATTTGGAAAAGCAGGGTGCGCTGAAACGGGTGCACGGCGGCGCGCTGAGCATAAGGCGGATGCAGAGCTATACCGGGCTGTCCGAACGGAGCGAGGAGCACCAGTCTGAGAAAAGGCAGATCGCCCGCGCCGCCCTTTCCTATCTCCATGAAGGAGACCGGATCGCTCTGGATTCAGGTTCAACCGCCAGCGAGCTGGCCCATCTGCTGTGCGATTCCTTTCAGGAGCTCACCATCGTAACCGCTTCTCTGTCGATCTTCGAGATCCTTTCCGGAAAGCCGGGCTTTCAGGTGATCCTTACGGGAGGCTTCTATCTGCCGGGAGAGAAGGCCTTCTGCGGACATCTGGCTCTGGATACGATCCGTCAGCTCCATGTTTCCGCCTTCTTTCTCGCTCCCTCTGCGCTTTCTCTGAATTTCGGCGTCAGCGAGCATATCCGGGAGCTGGCAGAGGTACAGCGGGCGCTGATCGCCGCCGCGGATCAGGTCATTGTCCTTGCGGACAGCTCCAAATTTGAAACCTGCGCGGCGCTGAAGGTCTGTGACCTTTCCCCCCGTTATCTCTATCTGACCGACGATGGCCTGTCGGATGAGATCCGGGATGCCTGGAAGAGGGCTTCCCTCGATATCATAAATTGAATTTCCGCTGTTTCAGGGCGGAGCGTCCGGAATGGAGGCTGTCATCATGAACGGTAGGCTTGCCGCCGGGCGGCAGAGGAACGCGTTCTGCTTTCTCTGCTGTCTGGTTTATTTTATGAGTTATCTGACAAAAATGAATTATTCCGCCTGTCTGGCGGAGATCCAGGACTCCCTGGGCCTTGCGAAAAGCATCGTGAGCCTTCCGGTGACCGGAAGCTTTCTGGCCTACGGGATCGGCCAGTTCTTCTGCGGCTTTCTGGGGGACCGTTTTTCTCCCAGAAAAATGATCGCCGCAGGGCTGGCCGCCACCTGCGTCTGCAATCTTCTGGTCGGCCTGTTTCCCGACATCCGGCTCATCATTCCGGTCTGGTGCCTGAACGGCCTGTTCCAGTCCATGCTCTGGCCGCCCCTGGTCCGGATCATGGCGGAAACGCTGGATGAAAAGCAGTATCAGAAATGCTGCGTGCAGGTTTCCATGGCCTCCTCGGTTGGCACGGTATTCGTCTATGTATTCGTGCCCCTGTGCATCCGTTTCGCCAGCTGGCGGGCCGCCTTCTTCTTCCCGGCCCTCGCGGGAGCGCTCGCCGCTCTGGTCTGGTTTACGGGAATCGGGCGGCTGCAGGCTGACGGCCGGAACACGATCCATGCCTTCCACGTGGAAGCCTCCAGCGAGTCCTCCGTGCGCCTGACCGCGCTGCTCTTCCAGGCGGCCCTTCTGCCCGCCATGCTCGCCATCGTGCTGCACGGTATCCTGCGGGACGGGATCACCACCTGGATGCCCGTATACATATCGGAAACCTTCGGTCTGAGCAATTCGGTATCCATCCTGACGGCGGCGGTCCTCCCGGTGTTCAGCATTCTGAGCATCTACCTGGCCTCCGCCCTGCTGGAACGCATCGGCAATGAATTTACCGCCTCCGCCCTGCTTTTCGGCGCGGCGGCAGCCTGCTCCGCCCTGCTGGTATTCCTGTATCAGCACGGTCCGGTTCCCAGCGTGGTTCTGATGACCCTGACCGCCGGCTGCATGTACGGCATCAATCTGTTCCTCATCAGCCGTCTGCCCGCCCATTTTTCCCGTTTCGGAAAGGTGGCGACGGTTTCCGGCATTCTGAACGCCTCCACCTACGTGGGAAGCTCGCTTTCCGCCTGGCTGTTCGGCATGCTTTCCGATCTGCTCGGCTGGATCGCCGTCATCAGCGTATGGATCGTCTTCTCGCTCGCCGGCCTGCTGATCTGCCTCGCTTTCTTCCGGAAATGGAAGAAATTTGCACAGGAAGGCGCAGGGGCCTGACGCCGGATGGACCTTTCAGGTCCGACGTACCGCGCCGGAAAACATTTCCTCCTCCATCCTTCCGCTTCCCGCAGCCTCTGGTAAAAATCCCTTTCCTGTGCTATACTTGCCGTTACAGTTCCCTCGTCCGCCGGAAAGCGGGCAGGCCGCAGGAACAAATATACCAAATATACGCAGGAGTTTTTTCATATGAGTATACTGAACGTAGAGCATCTGACCCACGGCTTCGGCGACCGGGCCATTTTTGAGGACGTGTCCTTCCGCCTTCTCAAGGGAGAGCACATCGGCCTGGTGGGAGCCAACGGCGAGGGCAAATCCACCTTCATGAACATCATCACCGGAAAGCTCGTCCCGGACGAAGGAAAGGTCGAATGGGCCAGACATGTGCGGGCGGGCTATCTGGATCAGCACACGGTGCTGGAAAAGGGAACCACCATCCGGGAAACCCTGGCCTCCGCCTTTTCCTTCCTGTTCGACCTGGAAGCGCGGATGAACGAGATCTGTGAAAAAATGGGGGATGCTTCCGAAGAAGAGCTGGAACAATATATGGAGGAGCTTGGTACCATCCAGGAGCTTCTGACCGCGCACGACTTCTACCTCATTGACAGTAAGGTGGAGGAGGTGGGCCGGGCGCTTGGCCTTGCGGACATCGGTCTGGATCAGGACGTGTCCCGGCTTTCCGGCGGCCAGCGCACCAGAGTTCTTCTGGGAAAGCTCCTTCTGGAAAAGCCGGACATCCTGCTGCTGGATGAGCCCACCAACTATCTGGACGAGGCCCACATCGAATGGCTGAAGCGCTACCTTCTGGATTATGAAAACGCCTTCATCCTGATCTCCCACGACATCCCGTTTCTCAACAGCGTGGTCAATCTGATCTGGCACATGGATAACCGGACGCTCACCCGCTACGTGGGAAATTATGATAAGTTCACGGAGGTTTACGCCGCCAAAAAAGCTCAGCTGGAGGCCGCCTACAACAGGCAGCAGAAGGAGATCGCGGATCTGAAGGACTTCGTGGCCCGCAACAAGGCCCGCGTCTCCACCCGGAACATGGCCATGTCCCGCCAGAAAAAGCTGGATAAGATGGACGTGATCGAGCTGGCCGCCGAGAAGCCGAAGCCGGAATTTCATTTTAAGGAGGACCGCGCGCCGGGTCGCTTTATTTTCACCACGAAGGAGCTGATCATCGGCTACAGCGAACCTCTCTCCTCTCCCCTGAACCTTTCCATGGAGCGGGGGCAGAAAATCGTCCTCACCGGCGCCAACGGCATCGGAAAGACCACTCTGTTAAAAAGCATCCTCGGCCTGATCCCGCCGCTTTCCGGCAGCGTGGAGCAGGGGGATTATCTGAGCATCGGCTACTTTGAGCAGGAGATGGAGACAGAGGACGACACCACCTGCATTCAGGCCATCTGGGACGAATTTCCATCCTACACCCAGTACGAGGTGCGCTCCGCTCTGGCAAAATGCGGCCTGACCACAAAGCACATCGAAAGCCTGGTACGGGTTTTAAGCGGCGGCGAACAGGCAAAGGTGCGGCTCTGTAAGCTGATCAACCGCCCCACCAACGTGCTTGTGCTGGATGAGCCCACCAACCACCTGGACGCGGACGCCAAGGCGGAGCTGAAGCGGGCGCTCTCCGCCTATAAGGGCAGCATCCTGATGGTCTGCCATGAGCCGGAATTTTACCAGGATATCGTGGACGCGGTCTGGGACTGCACCAAATGGACGACGCGGGTATTTTAAGGTTTTACGCAAAAGGAAGGAGGTGAGAGCCCGAATGGATCTCATCAGTCAGTTTATCGAGAATTATAAAAAGAAAATCAGTTTTTACGAAACAGCCGGCCATGTGGCGGAGGATCTGCTGCGGGAAGCCCTGCACTCCTCCGGTATCCGCGCCATCGTCACCTCCCGGGCCAAAAGCCCCGTCCGGCTGAAAAACAAGGTGACCCAGCGGAATGAAAAGAGGGAACAGCCCTACCGGAGCATGAACGAGATCTATGCGGATATCGCGGATCTGTCCGGCGTGCGCGTCTCCCTGTACTTCCCCGGCGACCGGGCCAAGGCCGATCAGGTGATCAACAACCTTTTTACGGTGTTGGAAATGAAGAAATTCCCCGGCCAGTCCAGGCAGCCTTCCTACAATAAACGTTTTTCCGGCTACTGGGCCACCCATTACCGGGCCTCCATGAAGGAGGAGCTTCTGGAGAAAAAACAGCTCAAGTACGCCTCCGTGCGTCTGGAGATCCAGGTGGCCTCCGTCCTGATGCACGCCTGGTCCGAGGTGGAGCATGATCTGGTTTACAAGCCCATGCAGGGGGCGCTTTCCGACGAAGAGCTGGCCATCCTGGATGAGCTCAACGGCCTGGTCCTCGCCGGAGAGATCGCCCTGGAACGGCTGCAGGCTGCCGGCAACGCCCGCCTGCAGAGCAAAAACGCGGCCTTCGGCAGCCAGTACGATCTGGCCGCCTACCTCTACGATTACCTGAGCACCCGGTACAGGCGCTTTGATATCGAGCCGAAGATGGGCAACGTGGAACAGCTTCTGCGGCTCATGAACCGCCTGAAGCTGGACAGCGCGAAGGAGCTGGAGCCGATCCTGAAATCCACAAGACCGGTGGACGACAGCCGGACCATTTCCCAGCAGCTCATCGATCAGATCATCTGCGGCAGCGAAAAACGTTACGAGCTTTACCGGGAGCTTCGCGCTTCTTCGGAGAAGTCCGACGGCGCTTCCCGCAAAGCGGATCGGGGACGCCTGGAAGCGGAGGAATATTTCCTGAAGCCCTGGATCAGCCTGGAAACCGTTCTGATGAAGCTGACCCGCCAGAGCAATCCCAAGGCCCGCGGCACCTTCAACCTCAACAGCCTCAAGCGCATGAAGCTTTTGAAAAAGGACAGCCTGGAAAAGCTTCAGAACCTCCGCAATTTCCGCAACGGACTGGTACACGGCATTGAGAGTCCCGCGCCTGCCGTTCTCATCCGGATGGGCGACGACGTGCGGGAGATCCTCTCCGAGCTGACGGCGGCGCAGACCTCATGACTTCCTTTCCAGCTTCTTTTCACACCACTCCGCGAGCGGACATTCCTCGCATCTGGCCCGGCGGGCGGTGCAGACGGAGCGTCCCAGATAGATGAGCTGGAAATTGATCCGGTTCCAGTGATCCACCGGAAGCGCCTTCATCAGCTCCGCTTCCGTTTCCACCGGATTTTTCCCCTTTGCCCAGCCCAGCCGGTGGGAAATGCGGAACACATGGGTGTCAACCGTCACGCCGGGCGTCCCGTAGGCGTCCGCCAGAAAAAGCGTCCCCGTCTTTCTTCCCACGCCCGCCAGCTTCAGCACCTCCTCCAGCGTATCCGGCACCTTTCCGCCGTACTCCTTCCAGATCTGCTCACAGCATTTCTTCAGATTCTTCGCCTTGTTCTTATACAGGCCGACCGAACGGATATAGCTTTCGATCTCTTCCACATCCGCCTCCGCCACCTCTTTTGCCGTATGAAATCTCCCGAACAGCCCCGGCAGCGCCTCGTCCACCTGCTTATCCGTGCTCTGGGCGCTCAGCATGATCGCCGCCAGAAGCTGCCAGTCCGCGTTGTGATAAAAGCCTTCCTTCTCGGTTCCGTACAGCTCGTCAAGACGGGCGAGGATGTGATCGCGTTTTTCTTTTTTCGTCATTGGTATTCCTCTTTCTGAGATTTTACAGCTATATTAGTCTCCGGTCCGGAGCGTCAAACTATCTCCGCACATACTTTTGTTTCGGGCTTCTGGGCCTGTCAGGAATCGTTTTATCGATGAGTCCGGCTGACAGCATGGGCTGGAGGATTTTCTCGCGAAAATATTTTTCACTTTTAATGTTGCAATGCTTTTGCATCTCCGCTCTTGTACGGGGAGTTACACAAAATTCCAGCAGAGACTGCAGACGTTCAGCATCCAGCTTAATCTTCTCATCAGCTTCGGTACTAACTTCGGCACCAGCTTCGGTACCAGCTTCGGTACCAGCTTCATCACCAGCTTCGGCACTGACCTCATCAGGATCTTCTTTTCCAGTTTCAGATGAAGCAGGTCCAACCGTTGCCGTCGCCGCTTCTTTCAGCGGAACGATCGTTCGGAATATATCGCCTTCCACAAATTCCGGTTCACTCCCGGAATATAACCGAGTGTATTTATATGTGTTCCGCATTCCGGAACCAAGCTCATCGGCCAGTCCGATTTCCCGGAAAATCTTGGAAATAGGCGGATTTTTTTGAAACGGCTCAAAAGAAGCGAGTTCAAGCACGCCCTGTCCGTGGGAAAGATTTGCGTTTTCCGTATAAATCCGCGTCCGTTCGATCACGAACTTTGCGACATATCCGCTTGAAAAATCTCTGTGGACCAGAAGATTGGATATGATCTCACGCAGGATTTTGTCTCTTGCGCTCACGCTGATCATGCCGTCCATTGTGAAGAGATCATTCAGATGTTTTTCTCCAAAAGCGATCAGTCGATCATAGCTTTCCAGCAGATTCGTTATAATAACATCCCGGTCATCATAACGGTCAACATTAAACACCCGGAATATGGCATCCGTTTTATGCTGCGGGAGCACGGACATGATCGTATTGTCCTTTCCAAAAAGCAGAATGGCGGCAAGCGTAATTCCTTCCTGCTGTGTCTGCTCATCCGTCAAAATCAGTCCCGCGCTGCGAAGCATCTCCTCATCCCCCATAGAATGCCATGGATGGCTTCCAGACCTCATGCGGGCCATGTTCCTCGCCCGTTCCAGCAGGTCCTGCCGAAGCGAACTGATATCGAACCGTGTCACTTTATTCACATAATAGGAGCTGTTTTTTCGGGCATACAGACGAAATACCTCATCCGAATGATTGGTAATATCAATATCGGCTTCATGGTTTCTGTCAAAAATCCTTCCGCTGCACCGGCAGACATTCTGAGAAACCGGAACCCGGATATAAAGAATAAGCTTCCCTTCATATTCATATTCCACCGGTCTCAGATAAAGGGGCGGATACATCTTATTTTCATTATTGACAGCGGTAACAAAATCTTTTTTCATCTGATCGATATGATCCGGATGAACTCCCAAAATTTTTCCGTTATCCTTCACCCCAAGAAAGATATGTCCGCCATCCCGGTTGGAAAAGGCGCAGACGCTCTCATAGACATCTTTTGTAATGTCCGTGGTAGATTTCTTAAATTCCACAACATGGCTCTCTCCCTGTTCGATGAGCTCCAGTAACTCCGATGGCAATACCATACCCTTTGCTTTCCTTTCTCCCTAATCTGTTGAAGATATTTTTAGTGTACTCACAAAACGGGATTTCATCAAGCCAAAATCCGACGGTTAACCCATCTTCTCCTTCTTTCGGATCTTCTCCTCCGTATCCTTCACCGCCTGCTCCTGCAGCTTTTCCAGAAAGGGAAAACCGATCACATTTTTCGCCGCGTAGGTTTTCTGCAGCTCATATTCCAGCGGCAGCCAGGTGGAAATATCGCTCTCGTTGTGCTGGATCACCGCCTCCAGCTTATCCAGCGCCTTGTACACCTTCGCTTCCCGGGTCTTGAGCGCCTCCATTTCCAAAAGGAGGGCCGTAAGCTCCTCGTACATAGGCTCCGGAAGCTCGCGGAGCAGGCCGTCCAGGGCCTCCTTTTCCGTCCGTTCGTGCGCCTGCGTCTTTTCAAAGGTGGGGATGTCGCCTGTCACCGCCTCGCCCAGGTCGTGGATCAGACACATACGGATGACCTTATCGATATCCACATCCGCAAGCTCGTCCTTCATAAGATATGCCATGAGCGCCGTACGCCAGCTGTGGGCGGCCACATTTTCCGTCACGCCGTCCGAGGTGACGCAGTGACGGGGAACTGATTTCAGTTTTTCCACACGGCCAAGAAATGAGATGAACTGTTCGGGTGTAAAGCCCATGGGATCCCTCCTTTTTGCTTTTCAGACTACTGTCTGCCGCGCAGCGGGGCGGCCCGATATAGTCGGGCCGGATTGCGCTGTGCGCAATCATTGTATCATATCAGCCCCATTTTCCAAAGTCTCCGGTGAAAAGAATTTCTTTTTCGTTGCTTTTCATGGACTGGGGAAATATTACAGTTGATTTCTTTTCCCATATCGGAAAATCCCTGTTTAACGCCTGGCAGGATGCTCCGATACGGTTTAAAATGAGGATCCACATTATATAACCATATCTAAAGTGAAGGTTAAAAACAGAATTTTCAATTTCTCAACCGTATCACGCCATGAAAAGTACGGTTCAGAATGGCATTTTCTGAAATTGGATCCGTAAAAAATGAATTTTTGTACGGTTCCAAATCCATTTTTTCGTTTTGGAACCGTACATGTGTGGAATGGTTCCGTGGAAGGCCCTGCGGAATGTTTTCCTGTAAAATGTGCGGGACTTTTTTCCGGATCTCCTTCCCCATGAAAAATAACACCGCATAGGGGCGAAAAAAGTCCGGTAACGATCCCGCTTGTCATTCCTTTCCCCACGGAGTAAAATGAACATCAGGAAAACATGAAGGAGCCATACTTATGCACAACATTTCCAGCCGTGAAAAACTGACCTACACCGGCAGTCTGCTGGGGCAGAACATGATCTACAGCTTCGTCACCATGTATATCATGTTTTTCTTCACCGATCTGCTGCGCATCCCGCCGGAAAGCGTGACCGTCATCATGGTGGCGGCCAGCCTGTGGGACGCCGTAAACGACGTCCTGATGGGCATGATCGCGGACCGGACCCGGACCCGCATCGGCAAATTCCGCCCGTATCTGCTTACCGGGCCGGTTTTCATCGCCCTTGCCACCATTTTCTGCTTCGTGAGCTTCGGCGGCTCCCTGGGAGGGACCATCGCCGTCGCCGCCGTCTGCTATGTGCTCTGGGACATCACCTATACGGTCTATGACGTGCCCATCTGGGCCATTTCCTCCGTTTCCTCTCCGAATCCGGACGAAAAGAACGGCATGGTCACGCTTGGAAAGATCGGCGGCACCATCGGCACGGTCATCATTTCCGTGGGGAGCGTTTCCCTGTTAAACGCCTTCGGCGGAGAGCGAAGCGCCGCAGCCTATACGGCCGCCGCCGCGGTGGTAGCCGTTGCCGGAGCGGCCCTGATGATCCTGAGCGGCTTTGTTCTGAAGGAACGGATCGAGCCGCCCCCGAAGGACATCCCTTTTTCCCGCAACATCCACACCATCCTGGACAACGGGCCGCTGATCGCGCTGCTGATTTCGCTTCTGATCGTCGATATGGTGAACAACCTCCGGCAGGTCTCCCAGATGTATTTTGCCGTCTATGTATGGGGGGATTCCGGCTACGTCACCTATATCGGCGTGAGCCTGGTGCTGGGCATGATCACCGGAATGGCGGTTTCTCCCATGCTGATCCGGCGGTTTGACAAGAAAAAAATCTTCATCGCCGCCTGCGTTGCCGGAGCCGTTTCCAGCTTCCTGCCCTTCCCGCTGAACGCGGGCCCTGCCGCCGGCCTGATCCTTCTGGGCGTCAGCTTTGCCTTTACCGGGATGACCACCATCAGCAGCACGGCCATGCTGATGGACGCCATCGATTACTCGGAATACCGGCTCGGCTTCCGGGGAGAGGGAATCGTTTTCTCCATGAATACGTTTCTGAACAAGCTGAGCTCCACCTTCTCCAAGGGGCTTCTGGGCTTCGCCATGACCGTCACGCATTATGAGGATAACATGGAGCCCACCGCCGCCGTGGTCACCGGCTTCGGGGCCATGGTCTATGTGGTTCCCGCCCTCTGCTTCCTCTTTGCCATCCTGCCCCTGCTTCTGTACCGTTTGAAGCCCGCGCAGATCGAAGAGATCCAAAGGCAGCTCACCAGGCGCCGTCAGACAAAAAAAGAAAATCCGTGACGGCGGAAAGGAGATTATTATGGATATATCCGCTTATTTTATGCCCCCTGAAATCAGAAACGCGAAAAAGGCGCTGTGCATCCAGCCCCATCCCGACGACATCGAAATCGGCATGGGCGGGACCGCCGCCGCGCTTGCGGCAAGGGGGTGTCAGCTCACTTACCTCACCATTACAAACGGGGATCTGGGAGATTCCACCGGAAAGCTCGATTTTTCGGAGATCGCCGCCCTGCGCCGGAAGGAAACCGAGGCCGCGGGCAGAGTCGTCGGCGCTTCCGATTTTCTTTTTTACGACCTGCCGGACGGCTCCCTTTCCGATATCCCTTCCCTTGCCGGAAGGATCGCGGAGACCGTCCGTGTCCTGCAGCCGGACGTGATCTTCTGTCCCGATCCCTGGGCGCAGTATGAGGCCCATAACGATCATATCGTCACCGGACGGGCGGCGGCGCAGGCTTTTCTTTCGTCCTCTTTGTCCCGGTATCCCCGGGATACGCAGACCGCTCCCTGGCAGGCGGGCGCCATCGCCTTCTACTTCACGCAGAAGCCGAATACGGTGATCGACGTGACGGAGACCTTTGAAACGAAATTTGCCGCCATGGCGGAGCACCGCACCCAGCTTGGCGAAGAGCTTCTGGGGCTGTACCGGATCTATTTTTCCATGCAGGGCCAGAAGCTGGCGGAGGGAAAGGATTTTGCCCTGGGAGAGGGCTTTAAGGTGCTGGGGCCGCTGCATATGCACTGCTTTGTGGAAGCGCCTCAGATCTGATAAAAAAACAGGCCCGCAAAAAAGTCCCACGCAAAAGAGTCCCGTGAAAAGGGAAGCCCACAGGGGCGGCTTCCTTTTTCACGGGACTTCCTTTATCCGGTCTGTTTTTTCCGGCTCTTTTTTGGTACGGCCTGTTTTCTTTACAGCCAGGATTTCATATCCCGGCACAGCTTTTCCTCAATGGAAATCAGCCGCCCGCAGAGCTCTCTGGACGCGTGATCCGCGCCCCGGTACTGATTCAGATACCGGTTCAGGGATTTGGTTCCCATGTTGCAGCCGTCTGTGATCAGGTCGGCCACCGTGGCGTCGCTGTCGTCCATGGTCATTTTCACGTTCGTCTTGATCCAGGACATGCCCTTTGCCATGGCCGCCGGCTCCTTTTCCTCAGAGCCGTAATTTGCGAGCAGGGAATGGATCTCGTTTTCCAGCTTCTCATGGTGTTCCCTGCTCTCCTGAAGAAGCTGCTTCAGCGCGGGTCCGGAAACCTTTTCCAGCACCTCGTCGATGGAGGACACCGCCATCTTCGCTCCGGCGTCGCACTCCCGCAGAAGCCTCACGCTGTCTGTTTCTTTTTCGTTTATGATATCTGCCACCTCCGTTTCCTGTGGGTTCCTTCCTATTCTTCCCCGGAGGCGGCGGAAATATCACCGTTTCGCAGCAGAGATCCGCATTTTCTTTTTTCTTCTTTTTCCGGTTTCCGCCGCCGTTTTCAGATCAGGCCGCACAGCCAGGCATATGCGTTCATAATGGTGCGCTGTTCCTTTCCCGCGATGAAATAAAAGTCCAGCACCGGCTCTCCCTCCACGCACAGGCAGTCCCCATACATGGGAATCGCACAGCTGATCACGGGCTTTTTCGTGGCGATCAGCAGGCCGTAACCCTTTTCCGAAAGGAGCAGCGGAAATTCCGCTCCGCCGTGAGAAATATATCTGGCGGAGCCGTTCAGGGAGATCCCTTTCTCTCCGTGTACGCCCGGCGCGTACAGCTTTTCTCCCTTTTCCCGGTCCAGATACAGCCAGGATCGCACCAGCGCTCCGCTGTCCTCGATCAGCCTGCAGTCCCTTCCCCGTTCGGCCAGCAGCAGACTTCTTCCTCCCGTCAGATAACGGACGGCGCCTGTGCCCCTGTCCGCCTGCAGACACAGCTCCGGCCCGGCGTATTCCACCGCCGTTCTGGTATCCCGCAGCTTCCATCCCTTTTCCAGGCGATTCACGGCAATACCGCTGCAGACTCCTCCCGGCAGCTGCGAGCCTTTGGCAAAGGTGACCCGCACGACGGCATTTCCCACAGGGCAGAGCCGGAGAATGCCGAAGCGGCTCTGCAGATACAGCCCATCGGAATTCATGGCGCTCCAGCGCACCGCCAGATCCGTCCTTGGACGTCCTGTGGGACGCAGATGATCCGCGTCCGGCATATCGCCGAACGCAGGAGAGCCGTCATGGCCTCCCGCTCCGCGCCGTCCTCCCACGGCGGACATCCCGCCGGACGGACTGTCTGAGCCGCCCCCTTTCCGCAGCTGCATCTGGGCGTAGCTCTCATAGGGCTTCCTTCCCGCCGGGCCCGAAGAGACAGGGCTGGCTGGAGCAGAGGCCGCGGCCGGACGGACCGCGGCAGGACGGTCTGAACCCGAGGCCGGACGGGCAGCGGCAGGCCGCTCCGGTTCCGGAGCCGTATTCCGCACAATGGAGATCCGTTTTTTCCCGGCCGCCCTGTCCGCCGCCTCCTTCTCATGCGGACTATTCTTCTCTGTCGTATTCCTCTGAAGAATATTCTTCTGCGGAGCCTTTCCCTGCAAAGCCTTCCGCGGGACCGGATCCGCGATCAGCCCGGTCAGATCGCCCTCATGCAGCACGCAGAGCTCGTGCAGGGCGCGGGTGGCCGCCACATAAAGGAGCTTCGCGTTCCCGTCGTCGGAGGGGTAAGCCTTCCGGTCCGGATCCAGGATCAGGACGGCGTCGAATTCCAGTCCCTTGGTAAATTCCACGGGAAGCACCATCACGCCGCTTTGGAACACCGCCTTTTCCAGGTCGCTTTCCGCAACGGGGATCAGCTTCTTCAGTTCTCCGGCAGTCCGGGCGGCCTCTTCCCTGCTCCTGCAGATCACGGCGATGGTGTCATAGCCCTTTTTCTGCCAGCCCAGGCAGCATTCTGCACAGGAGGCAAGCAGCGTCTTCCGGTCCGCCGCCCGCTCCACCCGCACCGGATCCCCGTGACGGATGATGGGCTCCGCGGCATAGGGCGTAAAGCTTCCATGCTCCAGAATCCGGGCGGCAAATTCCGAGATTTCCACCGTGTTGCGGTAGCTTTTTTTCAGGATGCCGAAGGTATCCCGGCCGCCGGAAAGAAGGAGTCCCCTTAACTCCTCCCAGTCGTTAAGGCCATAGCCGAAATGAATGTTCTGAGACACATCCCCCATGATGGTATAGGTGCAGCTTCGGATGCAGGAAGCCAGCGCCCGGTAGACCAGCATGCCGAAGTCCTGCGCCTCATCGATGACGATGTGGTGGGCCTCGCTGATCACCTCCGTTTCCCGGATCCTCCGGTACAGATAGGCCAGCGCCGCCAGATCGTACACGTCAAATTCCCGCTCCGGGATCGAAACGTCCGCTCCCTTTTCCCGCTGCTGCGTCAAAAACTCCCGGTACATGTCATAAATGGAGCGCTTCCACACTTTTTTCCCATACCGCCCCCGGTATGCCCGGAGAATGGCTTTCCGCTCCTTTTCCGTATATTTGACTCCCTTCCCCAGGAATTCCTCCCGGATCCTGTTTTCCAGCCGCTCGTTGAGCATATTGATCTTGCTCTGCACGGAAATGCCAGGATTTTCTCTGATATAACGCTCCACAGCGTCCCGGCTCATCAGCTCGACGGCCTCCCCGGGCGCGGGCGGCTTTCCGCCCGCCCGGTCAAACACGCCGGTCTTTCCGTCCTGAAAGCCTTCCACGAACTGCCGGGGATTCAGATAAATGCTTCCGCGCGGGATCGTATCCCACTCCAGGGCCCGGCAGTAGGCGTCCAGCGCGTCGAACCATTCGCCGGTCCCCCGCTTCCATCCGTCTCTGTCCGCCTGATCGGCCGGACGGATCCTGTATTTTTCCTCATCCCAGTCCTCATAGAGGAGCCGCACCATCAGCTGCTCCATGGTCATCTGCCGCACGCCGTACACATCCAGATCGGGAAGCACGCCCGTGATGTATTCCAGCAGGATCCGGTTGCTCCCCACGATATAGAAATCCTCCGGCTTAAACCGCTCCTGATAGTTATAGAGGATATAGGAGATCCGGTGCATGGCAACCGTGGTTTTCCCCGATCCCGCCACGCCCTGCACGATCATGTTGTGATACGGGGAACGGCGGATGATATCGTTCTGCTCCTTCTGGATCGTGGCGATGATCTCTCCCAGGACGGCCTGCTTGTTTTTGGCAAGATACCTGGTCAGCAGATCGTCGTTGGTCACCACCTCGGAATCATAAAAATCCAGCAGCTTCCCGTCCTCGATCTCATAAGTCCGCTTTCCCTTCAGATCGATCTTCACCCGGCCGCCGCCCGGCACGGGATAGCTGCATTTTCCCAGTCCGTTCTCATAATAGGCGTTGGCCACGGGCGCGCGCCAGTCCACCACCGCCCAGTGGGTGGTATCCTTTGAGATCCCTCCCTTTCCGATGTACAGCGTCTCCTGCTTTTTCAGCGCCTGATCCTGAAAAATGATCCTGCCGAAATAAGGCTTTTTCAGCGCCCGCTCATTCCGTATCAGCGCCCGCTTCATGTGATCGTGAAGCGTAATGGTATTGTTCAGGATGGTCAGCACCTCCACGTCGTTGTCATGAAAATGCTCCAGCATCTCATCGATATCCGCCTGCATCCGGGATACCTCCGAACTGTAGGCTTCCACATTTTTCCGCACCACGGCAAGCGTTTCCGCAAGATGCTCTTCTTCCCTTTTCCGTTCCGGGCTGACCCGGTCCCTTTCTCCGGACATACTCTCCTCCTTTTCCGCTTTGCTTATGTCCATTGTATCCGTGAAAAGAAAAAATACTAGACTTTTCTTTTTCGTCATGCTAGAATATATCATGAAGTGTGAGAAAAACAGGGCTTCCGGCGGAATCGGAAGTCCTGTTTCGTTTTATCGTTTTTCTATTGTCTTTATATAAGCAATTCCATCCGTTCAGTAGGCGATGATCTCCTGATCCAGCAGGGAGACAGCGTTGCCGCTCAGCCGGTAATAACCGTCCTCTCCCTTCTCCGCCTTCACGATAACGGATCTCGGTTCCTGCCATCCGGACTGCGGCAGATTTTCCAGGAGCACATCCGCAACCATCAGGGCCAGCGCGTCATTCAGCGAGCGGTCGTCCGCATAATCCGCAGGATCTGTCTTCAGCACAAAAGCTCCTACGGCAGCATTGACATCCTCCCTGCTGTTTACAACCACATCAATGGGGCTGATCCGCACCTCCACCAGATAAGCGTCTCCGTCGGGCACCGCTTCCAGCACCTCATATTTCGACCGGCTGTAGATGGTCCGATACATGTCTCCGATCTGCCCGCGCACCCCGTCGGAAATCTCGCCGATCCCGTAATACTCCAGAAAATAATCCGTTTCCGCTTCGATCCCCTGCTCGCGCTCCTGCGCCGCTTCTTCTTCAGAAATATCCGCTGTCTGCAGATATTCCGAGCAGTCGCCCAGGTAAAGATTATTCAGGATCCCCCTCACATAAGCCGCCGCATCAAAGCCTGCGCCGCAGCCGCCGCAAAGCAGCGCCGCGGCCAGCAGCCAGACGGCTGTTATCCGCTTCTTCATCGTTCTTCCTCCTACTTTTTGGCCGCCGGGAGGTATGCGGTCAGGCAGACGACGGAGACCCCCGTTTTTTCCGTTTTCTTTCCTCTGCCTTTCCGTTGTTTTCAGAATACCGCAGGAAGGATTTCCATGTCAATCCGACAGAACAAGTTCAGAAAATATTAAGAATCCGTCCGTTACTGTTCAGACAGGTCTGCGCATTTACTGCGCAGACCGTACGAAAACGTACAGGCAGGAAGCATCCGGCCCGCCTGTCAGCGCGCTCTTTCCAGCGCCCGTTTTGCCAAATGCCGGGAAAGGTTGAAGGTACGCACCCCGGTTTCTTCCGTCCTTTTTTCCATCCGGTCAAAATACTGCGGCATACGCTCCGTCCGGCCGCAGAGAGATCCGTAATTTTCCTCCGAAGCGAGAACCGGGACCGCGTCCGCAGACAGCTCCGTCAGATAGAGGTAATCCCCGTAGTCCTCCGTCAGCTCCCCCACCGAGTCGGCGGCCTCCCGGCTCACATGCGCCATGTTGTAGCGCGCGATCCAGTAATCCGGCTTCGCGAAGGCAAGAAAGATGTAGCAGACCGTCACGGCAGCCATCATAAAACGCAGCAGGGGAAACTCAGGCCGGAAGATGCTGCACAGGATTCCCACCAGAAGCACGCCGATCACCGCAAGCGCCCAGAGCACCAACACCCGCAGGAAGGTCAGACGGTAAGCGCCGATATACAGAAGCATCCGCCAGGCGCTGGAGACCGCCATGCAGCAGGTGCACAGGGAGATCACGGCAAGGATCCCCTTCAGCACCCGGCTTTCCCGAAAGCAGGAAAGACAGATCAGGACGATGACAAGATTGATCACGCAGACCGCGAGCAGCTGGAAGAAGCCCTGTCTGGCATAGGAGGCGTAAGACTGCCCCTCCGGGAGCCCCGCCTGCCGCAGGAACAGGAAGGCGATCTGAATCCCGCAGAAAAACAGATAGACGGCAGCCAGAACGGAGGTGACAGTGATCGCGAGCACCGGCTCCTGCTTCTTTCTTTCCGCGCATCCGGCCTTCAGCACCCCTTCGTTCAGCATGGAAACGAAGCTGTAGGAGGCAAAAAACATGGTCGCCAGCATAAAGCACACGGCAAAAACCTCCAGCGGCTCCACGTAATCAAACAGGTGTAAAAACACCTCCCGAAAGACCAGATCCGCGCTGGCCAGCAGCGCGAGAATGACCGCAAGCAGCGGACAGAGGATCAGGATTCCCAGAATTACATAACGCACCTTCGCGTTTTTCCCCTCCTTCTCCCGCTCCTTCATCCACGCGTTTCCGTCCGAAACCGGGAAGGCCAGGGAAGCCACGGTTTCCAGAAGCGCCTGCCCCAGAACGGTCAGATATTTGGAAAGGCTCCACCGCCTGTCATCCAGATACTGATGCAGCATCATGCTGACCGTCAGCAGGAAGATGGCCGCCTTTGTCACGCTGTTGATAAAAACGTTGTCCGTCAGAAAAATACTGACGCCGAGAAGCAGAGTGGCGGCCGCATAGAAAACGCTGTCTTTTTTTCCGTTCCATGGAACCCCGGACCTTCTCATACATAAGCCAAAATAGACCAGGGTTCCTGCCGCGAAAAAAGGCCAGGTGATCCCCGAAGCGTTCCGATACAGACAGAACGTGTAAAAAAGGGCGTACAGCGCGCTGATCCCGCCGAAAAAGGCGTAATTCTTCCTCATGAAGCGCCTGCTCTGATCCACTTCCTTTCCGGCTTCTTTTTCTTTTCCGATCTCATTTCCCATTTCCGTTCTCTTTTCTGTTCCCATCTCATTTTCCATTCTCTGTTCCCTCCGCATCGTCATCCACATACTGCAGAATATCGCCCGGCTGGCAGTCCAGCGCCCTGCAGATCGCGTTCAGCGTGGAAAGCCGCACCGCCTTCGCCTTATTGTTCTTCAGGATCGACAGATTGGCGAGGGTGATATCCACCTCTCCCGCCAGTTCCGTCAGCCCCTTTTTCCTCTTTGCCATCATCACGTCCAGATTGATCCTTATCGACATAGCTCCCTCTTTTCCCTGTTCCGCGGTTTTTAAATGGTCAGATCGTTTTCCAGCTTATAGGCCACCGCCCGGTCAAATACCCGGCTGAGCACCTTGCTGAACAGTCCCGCGATCACGAAGACCAGAATGACGATCATGACCGCGGGCGTCAGATACAGAAACATCCGCCCCGCCGTCACCAGCGCGATCAGAAAGCTGTAGGTTCCCATCCGGTCCAGGCTCTTCACATTCGCCTCCACGAAGCAGTCGTTCGCCAGAACCGTCCGGAACATCCGCCTGAGCTCATACAGGATCAGCTCCGCCAGAATGCCGGATACCGCAAACAGAAGGATGAGCTGCACATAATATCGGGCAAAATAGCCGTTGAACCGTCCGTAAATCCGGATGGAAACCGGCAGCGTCACGATCACGGCGATCCCCGCATAAAACATGATATCCAGAAGCAGCTTGGTCGCCCTCACCAGAAAATTTTCCTTCATGATCCGATTCCTCTCCTTTTCCTTTTTTCCGCCGGGAGCTCCGGTATCGGCGCCCGAGGCGGCCGCCTGCCCGGCTTCTGAAAACAAAATAGCATGCTTCACATTGAAAGTCAATATATTTTTATTGATTTACGATAAAATTTTATTCTGCAACAATATGTGCGAAGTTTCCGG